>CAZCKQ010000264.1:0-2475 GCA_964499315.1 uncultured Eubacteriales bacterium
TGAATTCATCCCTGTATTAATAATATTTTATCTGGTGTTCGGCATCCTGCTCATTCCGGCGCAAATTGTATGGACGGCAGTTTCAATCGGCCTCGGTTTCCTTATGATGTTCCTTGTGGACTATTGCATAGGCATCACCGGTTTCTGGCTGGTGAGGACAGGCGGAGTCAGGCGGATGTTCCTGCTTTTGCGGGATATCTTCGCCGGTACCTTCATACCGCTCACGTTCTTCTCCGCCGGTATGCAGAAGCTCTTGTTCTTCCTGCCGTTCCAATACATCTCATATGTGCCGGCGCGTGTATTCATCGGATCGTACGAACTGGCAGGGATCAAGCTGGAAATGCCCCAGGTCGTAGCGTTGCAGGCCTGTGCGGTATTGCTGATGTGGGCGCTGTCGGAAGGGTTGTACCGCCTCGGGATAAGGAAATTCACGGGGGTGGGCGTATGATAAGGATGCTTAAGATCCAGATCGTCGGCATCAGAGCGGCATTTGCCGGAAGGATGGCTTACCGGGCCGATTTTGTAATAAGCTCCTTGATTACGCTTGCCGGAGACATGGTAATACCTCTGGTTACATACCTGATATATTCGAACGGCGTGTCGTTCCCGGGTTGGAATCTTTACGAGGTCCTGCTCTTCCAGGGCATATTCATATTGTCCAGGGGAATTGCCCTTTCATTCTTTTTCGGCGCCGTATGGAACACTCTGTCGTCAGTCCGTGAAGGGACCTTCGACCTGCTGCTCCTCAAGCCTCATCCGACGCTGAATGTCGTCATGGCCACCTCGTTCGGGTGTGATAATCTCGGTATGATTTTGGGCGGTCTGGCCTTATCGGGGTATGCGCTTGCGAAGCTGCCGCCTTCAGGGATCGCCGCTTACGCGGCATTCGGGGCATTATTCGTCGTCTCGCTCATGGTATTGTTCTCATTTGCCGTTATAATGTCGTCACTGGTTTTCAAATGGGTGGGCAACAGCCGCGTATACGAAATATTCGATTCGATCACGCTTTTCGGGCAATATCCCGCGACGATATTCTCAAAGGTATTCGCAGACTTACTTACCTGGATAGCGCCGGTCTTCATGATTTCCTTCATACCGGCATCCGTCCTTCTTGCAAAACCTGCGGCCGGCTTGATTCCCGCTGCCGCAGCCACATTCGCATTCACGGCGCTGAGCCTGCTGCTGTGGCATTTTATGAAAAAGCAATATACAAGCGCGGGAGGATAAAACACAGGAGGATGAAATGATGATTGAAGTAAAAAATCTCAAAAGGGAGTTCAAAACCTACGAACGCGGGAGCACTTTCAGAGAAACCTTTATAAGCATATTCCACAGAAAACCGATCATCGTCGAGGCTCTGAAAGGTATAGATTTCCGGGTCGATCAAGGCGAACTGGCAGCTTTGATCGGGCCGAACGGCGCGGGCAAGTCGACCACCCTCAAGATACTCACCGGAATATTGCATCCAACGTCGGGCGAAGCCCGGGTTATGGAGTATGTTCCGTGGAAAGACCGTAAGAAGTACGTTTCGCATATCGGCGCAGTATTTGGGCAGAAATCCCAGTTGATATGGGATATCCCCCCGCTGGATTCTTTCATGATGAACAAGGCGATATACGACATACCCGACAAACGGTTCGCGGCCAACCTGGAGAGGCTTGTCGAAGTACTGCAGACCGGCAATCTGATAAAAAAGCCGACGAGACAGCTTTCACTCGGTGAACGGATGAAATGTGAATTCATTATGGCAATGCTGCATGACCCTGAAGTGGTCTTTCTGGATGAACCCACCATAGGGCTTGATGTGATAGCAAAGGATGCAATCCGAAAATTCATACTGGAAATGAACAAGGCCGGTACCACCTTCATCCTCACCACGCACGACCTGGGTGACGTCGAGCATCTTGCGAGGAAGGTCGTCGTCATCAACCACGGTGAGATCGTGTTCAACAACGAACTCAAAGCATTAAGGAATCATATCGGTTCAAAAAAGATCGTCAAGATAACTGCGAGGGAACCGCTGCCGGAATTGGCGGTCCCGGGAATCAAAGTGCTCAAATCTATATCGGCCTTCGAGACCGAACTCGAACTGGATACGTCCATTACGGAACTGAACCGGTTCATTCACGATATTGACAACCACAGCATCATAGCCGATATGTCGATACAGGAAGTCCCGATAGAGGATATCATCAAGGATTTGTACAACCGCGGCTCTAACCTCAGCTTAGACCGCAGCTCCGAATCGATTCCTCAAGCAGGCCTTTTATAAAATCCCGGACTGCGGCAAATGACGGAAGCTTCCGTCCTGTCGCCTCATCCATATAAAGCCTGCGATTGACCTCGATCATGACCGATAGCACACGATCGTCTTTCATATAATACTTCATAGGTACGAGCGTCCCCGCAAAAGGCGCGTTCCTGCGTACAGTCATACCCGCTCCTTTAATATGCGCTTCCATTGCCGACATAAGC
>CAZCKQ010000265.1:0-2466 GCA_964499315.1 uncultured Eubacteriales bacterium
CACAAGGATACTGAAGAAGATCGCCGGCGGGACATGGAACTGGACGCGAAGGGCCATAATCGTCAAGGTTGACGGCTTGCGGATCGCAGCGTCCATGGCGCCGATGCCGCATGCCGGAAGGGATGACAAGCCGGCGAATATAAAAGTCAGCGGGCGCAGCACCGGCTACGGCTATGGGGACAATCTCGACACAATAAAAGGGAATGGCATGGACGGCCATTTTGATATCCATTTCTACGGCAGCAGGACGCACGCCACCAACAGCGTCAACGCGGAACACCAGAAAATGGTGATGAAGGCATATAACCTGTATAAGTAGTTGCCTGTTTTCAAATTGTTGTCTGTTTCAGATAGCCGTTTGTGTCTGAGTGGCTACAATACTTGCCGCTCCGTATTTTTCCCTTAAACGCGGCTTTTCGATCTTGCCGGTGGGATTGCGCGGGACTTGATCGTATATGATCTTGCGCGGGCGCTTATATCGCGGCAACGGCGCGCAAAAAGCCATTATTTCTTCTTCACTGCATGTCAAACCCGGTTTGAGTTCTATAATGGCGGCCGCTATCTCGCCGACGCGATTATCGGGCAAACCAATGACCGCTACATCCTTGATGGCTTCATGCGCGCGGAGGAAGTCTTCGATCTGCACCGGATAGATATTTTCTCCACCGCTGATGATCACGTCTTTTTTGCGGTCAACCAGATAGATAAAGCCGTCTTCGTCCATTTTGGCCATATCGCCGGTAAGCAGCCAGCCGTCTTTGATTGAGGCCGCAGTGGCTTCTGGGTTGTTGAAATAGCACTTCATGACGCCGGGCCCCTTGACGGCCAATTCCCCGATCTGGCCCTGGGGCACGCAGCTTCTCCCGTCCTCGCCGACTATCCTGGCTTCCCAGCCATAACCCGGTATGCCGATAGCGCCGACCTTGTGGATGTTCTCGACGCCCAGATGGACACATCCGGGGCCGCTGGATTCGCTCAATCCATAGTTGGTATCGTATTGATGGTTTGGAAAATACTTCTTCCAACGGTGTATCAGGCTGGGCGGTACCGGCTGCGCGCCGATATGCATCAGCCTCCACTGGGAAAGCTCATAGTCTTCCAGCTTCACGTCCCCTCTCTCGATGGCGTCAAGGATGTCCTGCGCCCAGGGGACCAAAAGCCACACAATGGTGATTTTTTCTTCGGAGACCGTCTTCAGTATCCATTCGGGCTTGATTCCGCGGAGCAACACGGCCTTGCTCCCTGCCAACAGGCTGCCGAACCAATGCATCTTGGCGCCGGTATGATAAAGCGGCGGGATGCATAGGAAATTATCATCGCGATTTTGGCCGTGATGGTTCTGTTCAGTATAGCATGAAGCCAACAGGCTCCCGTGCGAATGAAGGATGGCTTTTGGGAATCCCGTAGTACCCGAGGAGAAGTATATTGCGGCGTCATCTTCGTCCGTAAGCTTTATCTGCGGGGCTTCGGAGGAACAATTGGCAGTGAGGCGGTCGTAGTTTTCAGCAAAAGTAGGTCGGTTTTCCCCCGCAAAGAAAAGCGTCTTTACTTTAGGTATCTGATCATAAATTGTTTCGACGCGTCCTATGAATTCCGGCCCGAATATCAAGGCAATGGCTTCGGATAATTCAAGACAATATTTTATTTCCTCTGCAGTGTAGCGGAAGTTCAGCGGCACCGCGATAGCGCCGGCCTTCAGTATTCCGAAATAGATGGGCAGCCACTCGAGGCAATTCATCAAAAGAATCGCCACCTTATCGCCTTTTCCGATTCCCCGCTTCAACAGCAGGTTGGCAAGCCGGTTGGCCTTTTCTTCAAAAACGCTCCAAGTCATGTCTCGGCGGTATTCACCCGCCGGATTGTTTTCAATCAGCTCATACTCACGCCATATGACATTGTGGCTGTTCTGGAGATCAAGATTAATCTCGGTCAGGCATATCTCCTGTCCGTACATCGCGGCATTTCGCGACAATATTTCAGTGATAGGCATTTTCCCCGTCCTCCCGTTCTACCAAATAGAATGTGTATTGCGAAATAATTATGCTTTATATATTATGTTAATACTAATATTATAGTGCGAGATAGACGGTAAATCAATAATTTGCTAAATTACGCCACTGAGGAATCGCTATGAGAAGTTAAGTGGTCAATTTTGCAAGTATTGGGCGCTACCAGGATGAAATAGTGAATTAATATACCATATTTCATATTATTAACGTATAAATATTCATTTTAAGTACATATTTATCGACATTTCCGCCCATTACTTGCAAAATTAACCATCCGCACAAATGCGCAATATGGAATTATTTAATTTGCACTAGTGCCGCGAAATGTAATCCTCTACCGCATCGCGGCACAAACCGAGAAACGCTTCCTCACCAAACGTATTGATCTTGAAAAAGACCGCTTTGCTGCCCCCGGAGGTAATAGCAGTCACAAATAGTCTTTCTCCGTCTCCGATAA
>CAZCKQ010000266.1:0-2451 GCA_964499315.1 uncultured Eubacteriales bacterium
TTTGAGTTCAGACAGATTTATGACACCCATAAAGGGTATTCCTTTTTTTGAAGACTTGAACCATTCCTGATCGAGCAAATTTTTCCTCAAAATCTTAAGGTTGCCTGTTTCAAAAAGGAAAGATCCCTCTGCACTGATCACGAAGAAATGCTTATAGAGTTTGTACTCTCTCTGCATAAGCCTAAAATGATTTAACGCGGTTTCACTGCCGAGGTCTCGCATAGTGGCAGCCAAAAGATTGAGGTCACGTATGCGTTCGGACCTGAAGCCTTCTATCATCAAAACATTCTGCGCGATAATGGTGTCGAGATGAGACAATGCCTTATTTCGTACCAATTGAGATTCCTTCCTGTATATTACGGCAGCGAAAATAATAAGAGGGATTGACGATATAAGGACGAATATGGCGATGAGCTTTGTCCTGAACCTATCAAAATTAAAATTCATAATGGATCCCGCCGACCCAGCTTTGTGAATTCTGAGGAAATACCTGATTCTATCAAAAATAAATCCTGACATTCTTGGGTCGAAATGTGCAACATTAACTTTTTCCTATTAATTATAGCAAAATATGTGCCAAAAAAGTTGAAAAGAGCACATGATAAGATCATTCATAGTTCAGTTGCAAGGCATTGATACGTCTGCTGTAAATCACTAGTTTATAACTATATACCAAGAAATAACCTGACAGTAGTGAAATAGATCAGCAGTCCGGTTATATCCACGATTGTTGTAAGGGCAGGGCTTGCCACCACCGCAGGATCCCATTTCATTTTTGCCGCACTCAAGGGTAACAAAGCGCCGATCACGGTTGCACTCACCACTTGCAGGCCAAGCGCGACGGCTATGGCCAAGCTGATCTTGGCGAGTGAAAAACCCGTAGGTATCTCCGACCCCCGAGACAGGAAAAATATCTTGCCCCAGGAGAGTATACTCAAAACTACGGCCAACAGAGCGGCGATCTTGATTTCCTTGGACAGAACCCTGAATAGGTCCGCTGAAGAGATCTCGCGCAGGATCAAGGCCCTGACTACGACCGTGGCCGTCTGGCTGCCTGTATTGCCGCCGGCGTCAGTAATCATGGGCATGTAGAGGGCTAAAATAAGTATTTGCATAAGCGTGGCCTCGAAACTATGAATGATCATGCCTGACAACGAACCGAAAGCAGCGAGGCTGATGATCCAATATACCCTGTTCTTGAAATGTACCCATGATGAGGTCTTCAGGTATGCGCCCGGCTCGTGACTGCCTGATATGGCCATAAATTTTTCCATGTCTTCAGTGTGTTCCTGGGTTATAATGTCGATAGCATCATCGTAAGTGATGATTCCTACCAAAGCATCATCATCGTTGAGCACCGGTAAGGCAATCAGGTCGTACTTCTGAATTTTCTGTGCCGCATTTTCCTGATCATCCTCAACTTTGACCGAGATGATCTCATGGTGCATAATGTCTCTGACCCGGTCCTTGCGGGAAGCCACAATGAGGTCTTTAAGCGACACGAATCCGAGGAGCTTTCGGTCATCGTCCAACACATAGGCGTAATAGATGGTTTCTCTGTTCGGCGCTATTTGTCGAAGTCGTTCCAATGCCTGCGATGCGGTCATATGCGGCGAAAGCGTGGCGTAGTCCGAGGTCATGGCGGCGCCGACCGTACCCTCTTTGTAGGAGGCAAGGCGCCTAATATCTTCTCGCTCAGCCTGCGCCAAAGCCGGCAGAATACCCTCGCGCACATCTTCAGGCAACTGCTTGAAAAGGGCGGTCCGGTCATCAGGTGCCATGTCAGCCAACAGGCGGGCGATATCTTCACGTCGGAGCGCTTTGATGATTTCCGCCTGGATATCTTTGTCCAAATGACTGCAAATCTCGGCACGAAGAAGTGGATCGGCGTATTGTAGAATAGCCCATGCCTCTTTCCCGGAAAGGGTTGAAATTAATTCTGCAATGGCAGCGGGGTGCGCTGTCTTGTATAGATTGTGGAGTGTTTTAGCATTCCCGGCTGCGAGAAGATCGCGCAGTTCCGGGACGATTAGTGCATTCTTGGTTCTCACAGTCACCTCCGTTACGGTCACAACGCATAAGCGACACGACCGGAGATGAAACAGTGGCTATACCTGGTTGGAGTACCGACCGTTCACATCACCGGCCACAAGGCTTAAGCGTCGCGATCCAAGGTCGTCGATCTTGCTTTGTTTCAATTTTCGCGACTTGCGTTTACGGCCACGGTTGCTCGCTGTGTCACTCATAAGACCCCCTTTCATTAAGATAATATTTTATAAACCCATTGCTCATTCAGTTCATAAAATCCGGCTTCATAAAATCCGCCTTTGACATCAGAAAAACTGAGATTTGCCTATCTTAAATTATTTCCCTTAACATTAGACAACAAAGCGCAATTCTGACTATCTTTTTGCATCGCCATGTTTATGGATTTCAGCGTATCTTTAACAG
>CAZCKQ010000267.1:0-2448 GCA_964499315.1 uncultured Eubacteriales bacterium
TTATTATTGGGAGAAAGAAGAAGTCCTGGAAAAACTGGATACAAAAATGACCTCTGCCTATAAAGCGGTTAGCGAACTGTCAAGGAAGAAGAATTTATACATGAGAGACGCGGCTTACGTGATTGCAATCAACAGAGTGGCGGAAGCGGTCAAATTACGCGGTTGGGTATAACAGGTTAATTTCATGGATTTTGAAGCAAAACAAAGTGAATATCTGGTCGATGTCCTGAAAGAACGGGCCAAAGAGCTGAATTGTCTGTACCAGGTCGAGGAATTATTGAACAACCGGAGACTTTCTTTGGTCGAGGTTTTTGAAGGCATAATCCGGACCATACCTTCCGGCTGGCAGTTTCCTGATGTATGTCAGGCAAGGATAGTATACGGGAATTACAATTACCAGACTCCCGACTTGCGCAGCTCGCCATGGACGGAAAGCGCCGATATCAGAATAGATGATAAGATCGTCGGAAAACTTGAAGTTTGCTATATCAAAGAAGTACCCCGAAGCGAAGAGGGATTTTTTCTAGAAAAAGAACTGAAATTGATTAAAACCATCGCTGACCGGATCGGCCAAACAATCCTTCACCGGAATATGGAACAGATCCTGAAGGAATGGGAGCTTGCCAAAAAAGAGCTTTCGGAAACCAATGACGCGCATAATGAATGGATGATCATCATCGATCTCTTACGCAGGACGGATCCGGGTATGCTGATGCATATCTGCAGAAAGATGATAAACTACTTATTCAGAAGCGGCGTTAAGGAAGCTGTTGGAGTCTTAAAAAAAATCAGCGTAAACCCCTCTGAATCTTTTGGGGATTATCATGATTTTGAGGATTTTGTTAATTTTGAAAGCGGAGAAATCAATTATCCCAGCTTGAGACAACCTCTGGAAGATATATTCGTCATCAGTGAAAAGACTTTTAAAATCGCTTCTGAGCATTTAAGCGGCAAAGAAATCACTGTAAGGCTTAAAAAGTGGATTCAGGACGAAAAATATAATTTTCTGGTTAAGGCGGTTGACCGTATTGACACTTCCCTATCGGAAATTATAGATGCGATTTCCCGTTATAAGAATCTGTTCAAGAATCAGAACATATCATATTCACCTGTAGAGCGATGGTTAAAAGTAGCATTGATACACCGGTTCCTGTCCGATGACCTTAAATTCATCAGCGTTGCAAAGCAATACATTGAGGTTCAGGATTTTTTTGAAATTGCCAGCAGGATCATCTATCCAATCAGAAGCAAAGGCAAGCTTGGCGGCAAAAGCACCGGTTTATTCCTTGCGCGGCAGATACTAACGAAAATGAGCGAACACATACCGATACTGAATTCGGTAAAAATCCCAAAAACATGGTATATCGCCACCGACGAGATTACTGAATTCCTTCATTATAATGGCCTTGAAGAGTTAAAAGAGCAGAAGTATAAGGATTTATACGAGATACGGATTGATTATCCTAATATTATTCAGCTTATGAAAAACTCCAGCTTTCCTCCGGAGACGGTAAAAAGTCTGTCGCTGGCATTAGACGATTTCGGGGATACGCCGCTGATCGTCCGGAGTTCCAGCTTGCTTGAAGATCAAATGGGAGCCGCCTTTTCGGGCAAGTATAAAAGCCTGTTCTTATCAAACCAAGGGTCTAAACAAGAACGGCTTGATGCTCTTTTAGACGCGATAATTGAAGTGTATTCCTCGATATTCAGTCCTGATTCCATCCAATACCGTTCCGAACGCGGATTGCTGGATTTTCCCGAAGAAATGGGCATTTTGATTCAGGAAGTCGTCGGCAAGAAAGTCGGCCATTATTATTTTCCGCTATTTGCCGGAGTTGCCTTCAGCAATAATGAATTCCGCTGGTCCCCCCGCATCAGGCGTGAAGATGGTTTAGTCCGTATTGTGCCCGGCTTGGGTACCCGGGCTGTGGATCGCACAAGCGACGATTTTCCTGTCATGTTATCCCCGGGCCAGCCTAAACTTCAGATAAATACTACGCCTGAAGAAGTAAAATATTACTCTCCCAAAAAAATTGACGTAATTAACCTTAAAACAATACCTTCGATACAATCGAAATTTCTAAATTAATAAGTGAGTTCGGAGAGGACATCCCCAATATCCACCACATCGTTTCGATATATCAGGAAAACCATCTTGTCAGGCCATCCGTATACGGCGTCGACCATGAAAAAGATGATCTGGTCGTAACCTTTGAAGGGCTTATATCTTCAACGCCGGTCATCAAACTCATCGACCTGATCCTGAAAACTTTAAAGGAAAAGCTGGGAACGCCCGTCGATATCGAATTTGCTTCCGACGGAGATGATTTTTATTTGCTGCAGTGCCGTGCTCAGAGCCATAGCGGCAATAACCCCGTCAGCCCCATTCCTAAAGATATACCCGACAAAGACATCTTGTTCACCGCCAACAAGTATATATCAAACGGG
>CAZCKQ010000268.1:0-2445 GCA_964499315.1 uncultured Eubacteriales bacterium
CGAAAATCTGAGGACGGTCGAGGGTTTTGAAATCTGCCTGGCCTGCCTGACAACCGATCCGGATACGGCGCTTGATATTGCGCGTACCCGGCACCGGAGAATCCTGGAGAACATAAAAAAAGAGCTCGATGTGTAAATAAATCGCATAATGGAGATCCTTATGAATATCGAAGTTTTAAAAGGAACCCTTGAAATAAGTGAAAAGCCCGGTCTTGACACGATCGACCCGCGGTTCAGCGATATCGCCGCTTTGGTGCAGGGAGGGAAATATAGGGAAGCTGCGATAAGCTCGGAAGAAGTCTTAAAAGAAAAAATATATGACATCCGCATAATAGGTTATTTCCTTTATGGGCATTTCATGGAGCGGGCGATTACGGGTTTGACAGATATCTATCTGTGTCTCGCTGCGCTTCTGAGTGATAACATAAGTGCCCTGGGACCGGTGAGAAATCGTGAAAAGCATATCCAGACCATTTTGAATTGGCTGGTGAAGCAGATTATGAAAACGCTGCAGTATGAAGAGGAAAGAAAGAAAGGCATTTATAATACATGGATATCCGGGGTCTCCAGCGATCAGGTGCAGGAGGCTCTCGATGCAAGCGATAGACTGAGGCGTATTTTAGGACCTGTTCTGGAAGACGCGGCGGGACCTGTCCTTGACGGTATGATGAAGATCAATGACTGGCTGGTATCATTTCAGCGCCTCGTGTATCGGGAACCTGAGCCTGAACCTGAGCCGAAAGCTGAAGAAGAACCGGCGATGGAGGAAATAGCGGAAGCAAAGGAAGAAATTGCGCCGGAATTTCGGGAAGAGGAGAGAGAGCGCTTCTTTGAGACTGCCCCGGAAACGGAAGAAAAGACAACAGGTGTCGAAGGATCGCATTATCTGAAGATTCTCATGAAAAAACTGGAAGCCTTCGATACCCTAATCTCTGCGCAAAAATATGCAAGCGCCGCCATAGTTGCCGATGACATCAATGCCATAATCGCAAATTTTGATCCCCGGATATATTTCCCCAAATTGTTTATTAAATTTATTCGGCAGCATACGGCAAATATCAACAATCTGGTTGCCTATGCGGAATATAAAGACAGCGTTGTCTGGCAGGCCCTCCAGGAATTGTATAAGATCGACCTGGAGAGTTTTGTCGATTTTGATCCCGGTTCGATCGAAATGGGCGCTCCCGGCGGTTACGGCGGACAGGATGAATATGGAGGCATGCCTGAAGACGAAGAACAATAGTTAATAAGGAGAACAAAGATACTCACGATTAATATAAACCCGGATTTCTATATCTTTTTAGAAATTATACTCAAGCACGCCTTACAAATCCTTTGAGGCTTTTTATAATCAGAGCCTGGTATAACGGCTCTCGATGAAGTACAAGCATCACAAAAAACTTTTCCGCACCTTCGGCAATGGTGTCTGCGAACCAGGGCAGAGAACTGCTTTGTACAATGAGAACATACATTGGCCTCAGTATCAGGCACCCACCGGGTTCCTAAGGGGAGCTTGCTTTCCCTATCCCACGGTCTTAGTTCATATCCGAGATATTCTCTCAGCTTCTCCTGAATAAACGCAAACTGATGTTCGGCAGCAAGGTTAAATCTGTAGATATCGCTGTCTTCAAATGCATCGCCGTTATTCCAATGATACCCCTTGTCTTTTATTAAGAAACCATCCTTTTCGGCGGCTTTCCGCCATTCAGTCTTATCGTAGTCCTTGGGAATCATACCTATTCCTTCGGTTTGCGCCATTACATCTTTCCACATTCCCTCGCTTTCTTTGAAGGATCCCCCTTTCTTGATCTTAAAAAATCTGGCCTGATCAAGGCAGATAGCGAGTTGAATGTTCTCACGAACCTGAGCTTTAATCTGAGGGCCTTCATTGGCGCCGAGAGGATATTTCTTTTTGCCGTTTTTAGCCGCCCACATGACTTTGACCATTTCAAAAAACGCCTTTTCAAATTCACGGGGATTATCTCGACCAAGCATGGACTTGCCTTCCTGCTGCAGCCATGCAGGAGTGTAGTAATAACGGCACCACCCAAAGTCCGGGAAATGGCCTAATCTGCCGTGGCCAAGGTAGGACTGAAAGATAAAAATGGGTGGGGAATATTCCAGTTCCGTTGATAAAACCTGCCAATCCACTTGTTTCATGATGGAGGGCTCCGCTTCATAAAAATTATACCACCCCGCACAATCATTGATGGACTTGATTCCATCGCCGACAAAATCCTGATGAGCCCATGTATCGGCAAAAACATGCATCCGCAACCCTAAGAGATGAAGAAAATACGGCTCATCATGGTCAAGATTTAGCAGATCGTTGATCATATCAATTGCTAACGGACTCATGGGCCTGGTAAGCAGCTTGAAATCGGTATGAGGAACCTTGGCCACTTTGCGCTGAATGTAACCGGGCGCCGTATCTTTTCCCTTGGG
>CAZCKQ010000269.1:0-2443 GCA_964499315.1 uncultured Eubacteriales bacterium
GGTGTCAACGCCCCGTATATCTGGCTTCAGACCCCGAATGGGATGGATTCATGGGCATTTTTCGACAAGTTGCTCAACGAAGCCAATATAGTGGGAACGCCGGGCGTCGGATTCGGCCCGAGTGGGCAGGGCTACTTCAGGCTCACGTCATTCAATAACAGGGAAAACACGCTGGAGGCTGTAGCGCGTCTGAAGCAGCTCCGGTTCTAGAAGAATCTGAAGATAGGTTCTGGAAGTAGCTGAAGATATAAAAGCAGGAGGTATCCATTGGGCAGGATCGGTTTTACGACCAGTATTCCCGTAGAGGTGATTTTCGCCGCCGGAGAGACTCCTGTCGACCTTAACAATATATTCGTTTCATCGGACCAATCTTCGCGGTTCGTCGAATCCGCCGAGAGCTGCGGTTTCCCGAGAAATACATGCGCCTGGATCAAGGGGATATATTCTTCGCTGGCGGCGAATGAGGATATAAAGACGGTAATAAGCGTGGTCGAGGGGGATTGCTCAAATACCAGGGCATTGACCGAGGTCCTCGAATCGGAAGGCATCGAATGTATAAAGTTCTCTTATCCTTCTTCGAGGGATTATGGCCACCTGAAAAAGGAGATAGACAGGCTTTGCAGCCATTTCGGAGTAAGCTTCGCTTCATGCGTGGCCGTCAAGAGGGAACTGGATGTGGTGAGGCAAAAGCTGTCGTATCTTGATGAACTGACCTGGAAGCAATCCAAGGTCACCGGATTTGAGAATCACATATGGCAGGTTTCCGGCAGCGACTTCAACGGTGATTACTGCAGATTCGACACCGAGCTGGCGAAATTCCTTGAAATTGCGGATGGCAGACCTCCTGCAAAATGGGTGGGAAAGGCCTCTGCCGATGCCCGTTCAGACAGTGTCCGCCTTGGGTATACCGGCGTGCCTCCGATCATTCCGACGATATACGATTTTCTTGAGACGCTCGGAGCCAGGGTCGTTTTCAATGAGGTGCAGCGGCAATTCACTATGGCGGACGGAATCGGGATAGATGACCTTGCTGAGGTCTACAGGATATATACCTATCCGTACTTTTTGAATGCAAGGATCCCGGATATCACGACGAATATAAAAAAGCGCGGTATCGAAGGCGTTATACATTATGTACAGTCGTTCTGTTTTCGAGGGATTGAGGATATTGTGATGCGCAACGCGATTGATGTGCCGGTGCTGACGCTCGAAGGCGACAGACCGGGCGAGCTGGATTCGAGGACGAAGCTCAGGATCGAGGCGTTTGTGGATATGCTGAAGCAACGCCGAAATGGCAATAATGGTAATAGCGAAGTAACAGTATAAAAAGTTAACAGGTCAATAAGGTAATAAAAGTGAAACAAGATAAGGTGCTTGGAATAGATATTGGCAGCAGGACCGTTAAAATCGCCTTGTATCAAGGCAGAGCGCCGCTGATGCTAAAAACTATGAACACTGCGGAATTCTACCGGAGCTACTGCGGCAGCCGTAGCAGCAATGCAGACGGCTTTGCCGTCGATTTCGAGGCGCTCGGCGTCCCGCCCTTCGGCAGGGTGTGCAGTACGGGCTATGGCCGCAATAATGTCAGGATAAAAAATGCTTCGATAATTAACGAGCTTAAGGCCCATATGCTCGGAGCCGTGTTCCAGACAGGTCTGCGCGATTTTACGCTGCTGGATGCCGGCGGGCAGGATAGTAAAGTTGTAAAGGTGAAGGACGGGGCGATGTCCGATATGGTGCTCAATGACAAGTGCGCGGCGTCATGCGGACGTTACCTTGAAAACATGGCCACGGTGCTCGGTATTACCCTTGATGAATTGTTCGCTCATTATGACGATCCGGTTATGCTTGACTCGACTTGCGCCGTCTTCGGCGAATCCGAACTGATAGCGGGGATGTCGGAGGGTGTGCCGCAGAGCCGCCTTGCGGCGGGTGTGAATTATTCGTTATTCAGGAGGATCAGGCCGATGCTCGAGCGGTTCCCTGGCAATACGCTTGTAATGACCGGAGGTGTGGCATTGGACACGGCATTCCTGCATTTTGTCAAAGCAGGGACGGCTTTCAAGGAAATCATTGTGCCGCCCCAACCTGTTATGAACGGGGCCATAGGATGCTGCGCGAATATAGCTAATATAGCGAATATTGAGAATATAAGTTAGATACGAGATTGATTTATAGGTGAAGTATGCGGGATTTTTGCAATCAGGATTATTTAAAAAGAGTGACGGAAGCGGCAGGATTTATCGCTGATAGGATTTCGTTCCGGCCTGAAATTGCCGTAATATTGGGGTCAGGGCTCGGAATCTTCAGCGATATGATCAGCGAACGTATCGAGATCCCATATGATGAGATTCCCGGTTATGCAGCAAAATCGGACAAACAGGGGATAATATCAAATGTAAGGGGGCATGCCGGCAGACTGATCTCCGGAAAACTATCGGGG
>CAZCKQ010000270.1:0-2395 GCA_964499315.1 uncultured Eubacteriales bacterium
TTTTTTCCGCCGATTCGAACAGCTTTTCCGCTCTGTCGGGGAATGTGCGCGTCAACGACGAATACCTCACTTCGCCCATGAGGAAGTCCTTGTATGAAGCCGTCGGCTCTTTGGAATCGAGTATCAGCGGATTCTTGCCTTCCTCCTTCAATAGCGGATTATATCTGTATAAATGCCAGTAACCCGCGTCAACGGCGCGCTTCTGCTCAAGCTGGGTATTGCCCATGCCGATTTGTATGCCATGGTTTATACATGGGGCATATGCTATGATGACTGAAGGTCCGGGGTAGCTTTCGGCTTCGATCAAAGCTTTGATGAGCTGCGTCTGACTCGCCCCCATCGCGACCTGCGCTACATAGACATAACCGTAAGACATTGCGATCAATCCAAGATCCTTCTTTTTCGTAGACTTCCCGGCAGCGGCGAATTGGGCGACAGCGCCGGTTGGAGTGGCTTTGGATGATTGCCCGCCGGTATTCGAATACACTTCAGTATCGAACACCAGTATATTGACGTCTTCGCCCGAAGCGATCACGTGGTCGAGGCCGCCGAAGCCGATATCATATGCCCAGCCGTCGCCTCCGAACACCCATTGCGATTTCTTGACCAGATACTCTTTATTATCAAGGATTTCATCAAGGATTGCCTTTGCTTCGGCATTGCCGCCATTATAGGCGGAAATCATATTTATCAGTTCCACTGCGGCCTTTTTTGAGGCCTTGGCATCGTTCATCCCGTCGACCCATGCTTTTAAAGCGCTTTTCAGAGCATCCGGAACATCAAGCTGCATTGCCTTGTGGCACAAATCGGCAATCCTGCTCCTGATCTGCCTGACGCCCAAGAACATGCCGAACCCGTATTCAGCATTGTCCTCAAAAAGCGAATTGGCCCAGGTGGGTCCATAACCTTTGCTATTCACCGTATAAGGCATCGACGGCGCGCTTCCGCCCCAAATCGAAGAACATCCGGTCGCATTGGCTATCATCATCCTGTCGCCGAAAAGCTGCGTCACAAGTTTGGAATATGGTGTTTCACCGCATCCTGCACATGCTCCGGAGAACTCCATGAGAGGAGTCTCAAATTGGCTTCCCTTCACAGTCTCTGGGTTTGTCGGGTTTTCCTTCTGTTCAAGCTTATTGAGATAATCCCAATACTCCATGCCGCCGATCTGTGTTTCCAGCGGCTTCATGACCAGGGCCTTTTCCTTGGAAGGGCAGACCTGCAGGCAATTGCCGCATCCGGTACAATCAAGCACCGAAACCTGCATCCTGAAACTATAATCTTCAAGCCCTTTTCCTATCGCCTTTTTTGTAGTCATCCCGCCCGGAGCCTTTGCAGTCTCGTCGGCGCTCAGCAGAAACGGCCGGATGACAGCATGTGGGCACACATATGAACACTGATTACACTGGATGCACTTGTCGCTCTGCCATTCGGGCACATCGACCGCGATCCCCCTCTTTTCGTACTTCGACGTACCCATCGGGAACGTCCCGTCCTCAACGCCGACAAACGTGCTTACCGGAAGCTTATCCCCTTCCATTCTGTTCATTGTCTCAAGGACATTCGAGATAAACGGAGGAACGGCTTTAGATACAGATTCTTCATCTTTGGCATTCAGCCATGAAGCAGGCACATCGACCTTCTTCAGATTATCGATGCCGCTGTCGACTGCCTTGTAATTCATCTGGATTACTTTATCGCCTTTTTTGCCATAGGTTGTGACGATGGCTTCTTTCATGTACTTGATAGCGTCGTCTAACGGAATGATATTCGCCAGTTTAAAGAAGGCAGTCTGCATTATCATGTTAATCCTGCTGCCTAGACCTATATCCCTGGCAATCTTTATCGCGTCGATCGTATATAGCTTGATGCCGTGCTTTGCTATATACCGCCTCATTTTTGCCGGCAGTTTGCTGTCGAGCTCTTTATCAGACCAGCCGCAATTCAGCAGGAACGTGCCTCCGTCTTTCAGATCGCTTACCATATCGTATTTATCGACATATGAAGGATTATGGCACGCCACGAAGTTTGCTTTCTTGACATAATAGGTGGACCTGATCGGTTTCTTGCCGAATCTGAGGTGCGATATGGTGACGCCGCCCGATTTCTTCGAATCATATGCAAAATATGCCTGGGCATACATGTCGGTATGGTCGCCGATGATTTTAATGGAGTTTTTGTTGGCCCCGACGGTGCCATCTGAACCGAATCCCCAGAATTTGCAGCTTATGGTGCTTTCGTCCGAAGTATCGATCTCCTCGCCGATTTTTAGGGACAAGTTGGTGACGTCATCCACTATGCCTATAGTGAAATGATTTTTGGGCATGTTCTGGTTCAAATTATCATAAACGGCTACGATCTGCGCGGGTGTAGTATCCTTGGAACTTAAACCATA
>CAZCKQ010000271.1:0-2385 GCA_964499315.1 uncultured Eubacteriales bacterium
ACATAGAAGGCATTGTCCACATTCACAGTACCATATTTCGATATCTTCCCGATATCATTCCTCGCAAGATCCACAAGCATGGAATGCTCGGCGATCTCTTTGCTGTCAGACAGAAGCTCCTTCTCAAGCGCCGCATCCTCCCGGTCAGTGCGCCCCCTCTTCCTGGTGCCGGCTATCGGCCTGGTCTCAACAGCGCCGTCGGTCACTCTGACCAGCATTTCAGGGGAAGAGCCGGCAATGATAAAGTCGTTGAATTTTAAAAAATACATATACGGCGAAGGATTGATGGTACGCAGCATCCTGTAGACAAGAAACGCGTCGCATGTGGTATCGGCCATCAGCCTCATGGAAAGTACCACCTGGAATATATCGCCGTTTTTAATATATTCGAGGGCTTTTTCAACGCTGCCGCAGAATCCGGCTTTTGTGGTATTACTTTCAAAAGACACCGGATGCACGCCGGTACCCGCATCATCACGATATCTCCCTATCCTATTTATCCTCTTTCGGGGATCGATACTCTTCTGCTGCAACTGCTCATATATGGCGTCAATCCTTTTTACGGCGGCGTCATACTTATCCGGAGCATCAATATTGACGATGATCGTGATCTTCTGCTTAAGGTGATCAAAGACAATCAGTTCGTCTGCGAACAGCAGTCGGCAGTCGGGCAGATTCAAATCATCATTCGGAAGGCAATCCAGCCTTTCGTTGAAACGCACGGTATCATACCCGAAGAACCCGACGGCTCCGCCTGTGAACCTCGGCATTCCGGCAAGCTTCGGCGCCCTGTACATACGGAAGAGCGACCTTGCAATTTCAAAAGGGCTCCCTGTATGACCGGTGCAGTGACCGTCCCTGTATTTCAGGACAGTATCGGCGCCATAGCTCTCCATGACGAGAAATGGATTGCTTCCGATGAAAGAATACCTTGCCCATTTCTCACCGCCTTCGACACTTTCCAGCAAAAAACTGTAACTGTCGGCGCCGCAGCCGATTTTCCTAAAAATACTGATGGGGGTCTCCATGTCGGCATGAAATTCCATGCATACAGGAATAAAGTTGTATTCTTCCGATAACATCAAAACGTCATCAAAGGATGGAAAATATAAAGGTAACCTGACCTCCGCTATTCTCAACTCTGCTCAACTCTTCTCTTCAAATATTTATTGCATTATACAGGATGCATATAATGAATGCAATAGGATTTTTAATATTAAAGCAGATACCCCTTTATGATGCCCCACTCCGCGCACAACCTTTCAAAGGTATATCGCGCGTTGGCCGGACTGGTCGAGGGCAGGCGGATTATTTCCTGATTTGTTGAGGGCAGGCACTTGCGCATATAGAGCCGGTATGCCGTTGCGCCATTGGCAAATATGGCCTCGATTCTACTGTTGCATAATACAGCTCCGATATCATTGGCGACGACGTTTTTAATAGAATTATCATCTGAGCCTGTTATTTCACATTTACGCAAGACATCCCAGAGTGCTACCCTATTTGACAGGAGAAATCTTGTCTTTTCTTCATTCGTTTGCGGCACATCCTGCTGCAATATGGCAGCCAGGCACCGCCAGAACCTGTTCTGCGGATGGGAGTAATAGAACTTCATCTCCCTTGATTTGACCGATGGCATGGTACCAAGGATAAGTATCCTTGAATCTTTGTCGAATATAGGTTTAAATGGATGCTCCAGAATCATCTTGTTTGTTCTCGCCTGTCCAAGCATTTAATTGCATTTATTTTAACATAAATAAATTAGCTTGATGTATCGGGAGATATTTCAAGCATTAACGATGTATTCTGCAAGGAAAGCCTCTGCCACTAATTGGAAAATAATTGCAGATAAGATATACTATCTATGCAATATTCGTTGCATAATCCGGAGGCCGACACACAATGAATAATAATTTTGAATTAGTTGAAATAATTAATCAGACACTTGAAACAGGGTTAAATAAAGTTATCAGCCATATTGATACCAAGTTCGCCGAGACTTTGGAACATACCGACGAGAAGTTCGCTGAGGCTATGGCTCATACCGATGAGAAGTTTGCCGAGGCTATGGCGCATACCGACGAGAAGTTCGCCGAGGCTATGGCGCATACCGACGAGAAGTTCGCCGAAGCTAAAGTATATACCGATATGAAGTTCGATGAGTCAAAGAGGTATATGGGAATTGTTGCAGAAGATATCGAAGATAAGATAAAAATTGTTGCCGAAAGACTCAGCCTCTTGAATGAAAAAGTTGAAAGAAACAAGATTGAAACTGATAAACGACTGGATGCACACGAAAGAACTTTTGTGGTAATCAGAAATTATATAATCGGAGTGGAGGCAAAACTTAAGGATTTTTCGTTTACTCAAAAAAGTCGTTATGCA
>CAZCKQ010000272.1:0-2357 GCA_964499315.1 uncultured Eubacteriales bacterium
GCTGTTTGAATCGGCGGAAAAAAGCGCGCGCGAGCGTTACGAGATGTACAAGCGCCTGGCCGAGCCTTACGCCGCCAAGTAGAGAGCACTTACAATTATTGTAAAATATGTCTTCTCATATCACTATGTTTGTGTTAAGATATATTTGATATCTTAGCTGCATCTTTGGAGGAACTTATAGTGGAAGATAAGACATTTGAACTTGTGACTATATTATATAATGAATTTCACAAGTTCTTGAAAACAAGGTTTGTCAGACTTGAGAGCGAAGTTGCATCAATTGCAAAGAGCCAATTATGCCTCGAGAATGATTTAAAACCCAAAGTGGAAGCTCTGCTTGATGGATACAAGCTTATGTATGAGAAGCTTCAAGTCCACGACAGGAGGTTCGATGAAGTCGATAGGAAGTTTGAAGAACATGACAAAAGGTTTGATAGAATAGATAAGAAGTTTGAAGAACACGACAGAAGATTCGATGAAATCGATAAGAAGTTACAAGAACATGATAGAAGGTTCGATGAAATCGATAAACGGATTATAAGAGTTGAAAAGCAAGTCATCAAACGTCTTGTTGATGTAAATTGATTTGCACGGGTTGGGAGTATGTGCGGACATGGCGGAATTGGCAGACGCGCTGGATTTAGGATCCAGTGGGAAACCGTATGGGTTCAAGTCCCTTTGTCCGCACCAAATATACTGCCTTCTATTGATAAGGTTAAATATTGACAAATTGGAAATACCGTGTCATAATACTCCAAAATGGTGAGTATGCATGAGGGCTGAGCGCCCTAGCTGCATAGAAGCTTAAAGCTTTACACGCAGGTTATCGACCCCGCGGAGTCACTTAAAAAGTGATTCTGCGGGGTTTTTATATTGGAGGCGGATCCACGATGCAGGCGGAAGAGAACGTTATCAGTGTAAAAGGGCTCCGGAAATGTTTTCGGACCAAGGTTAAGGCAGAAGGGCTCAAAGCGAGCTTGAAATCACTGCTTAGGCCGGAATACAGGGAGATCGTCGCAGTCAAAGACATCAGCTTCAATGTCTCAAGAGGTGAAATCCTTGCTTTCATAGGTCCTAACGGCGCGGGCAAATCCACTACCATCAAGATGCTCACCGGCATCCTTTATCCGACATCCGGCGAGATAGACGTGCTCGGAATGGATCCCAGCCGTGACCGCAGAAGACTTTCCGGCAGGATAGGGAGCGTTTTCGGCCAGAAATCGCAGCTCTGGTTCCACCTGCCTCCCTCTGACAGTTTCAGACTGCTTGGCGCCATTTATGAAGTGCCTCCCAATGAGTTGTCGTCAAGGATTAGCAGCCTCGTTGATCTGTTCGAAATAGGAGACCTGATGAGTATTCCCGTAAGGAAACTCTCGCTCGGACAGAGGGTGAGGTGCGAGATTGCGGCTTCATTGCTGCATAAACCCGAAATTATTTTCCTGGATGAGCCTACGATCGGTTTGGACATAGTGGTAAAGCAAAACATAAGAGATCTTATCGTACGTCTGAACGAGCACGATAAAACCACGATATTTTTGACAAGCCATGATGTCGGCGATATAGAGCAGCTGTGCAAACGCGCCATAATCATAAATCACGGTGAAATAGTGCTTGATCAGCCGCTAAAAAACCTTAAGCACAACTACTTTAATCGTAAAATCATAGATGTCAAATACAATGAAAAAGTGGACATTGCGCTGTCCGGCATTGTGATGCTTAAAGAAAAGGATTATTCCGCCAAGATAGAAGTCGATACCGCAAGGCAAAACCTGCATGACATTATGCAAAGGTTGATAAGCCTTGGGAATGTGGCGGACATAACGGTATCGGACATACCGCTTGAAAATATTATAACAAGCATATATCAAAGCAAACATGTTGCTAAATAAGATGAGTAATAAGATAAGTAATAAGATGCGTAAATACGGTCTGGTTATGAGGACCAGCTTGCAGAGCAATATGGCCTATGCTACTAATTTGCTTTTCAGGGTGTTTTTCTATGCTTTCATAATATTTATTTTTCTGCAATTGTGGAAAGCCATATTCGCAAATGGCGGGACGGCTTCCGGATACACTCTGAACCAGATGATATGGTACTGCATCTGCACGGAGATGGTGGCTTTGTCAAGCGGTTCGATATTCGGTGATCTTAATAATGATATCAAAGGCGGAAATATCGCTTATGCGATCGGCAAGCCGTATAACTACATTTTATACCAGTTCTTTAACACGATGGGTCTGACAGCAATGGTATTCGTCATCAATGTGGTTGCCGGGATTACGATTGGCATTATTTATGTCGGTCCCCTCAGCCATTTTAGTATACTAAATTTGCCGGTTATCTTTTTATCCGTGGT
>CAZCKQ010000273.1:0-2339 GCA_964499315.1 uncultured Eubacteriales bacterium
TATTATTCTAATGACCTGCGTCCGCGAAAGGCGCTGGATGCCGCTCGCGAGTGGTTATCGGGAGCAATAAAACTGCCGCAGGCGAAAGCGTCAATCCTCGAATGCCATGCGGCCGCCCGCGAAGCCGGTGCCAGCCCTGTTGCGCAAGCCGCAGCCAGGGCGATCGGTCAATCCGCCTCAGCTATCCACTCGGCAAGGCATTGTATCGGACTCGCGCTACCTGGAGCAATAGCGGTTGCGTACGAAACGCTAGGAACGAACGCTTCGTGGGAGCAGCTGGAGCAGTGCGCCGCCGGCGAGTGCGGACGTATGCTCGATGCGCTGCGTGCCATTGCCGTGGAAAACGAGCCAAACCCTATTTCTCTGTGAATATGGCAATAATGCCGACAACGGCCAGAATTATGCCCATTACCATCAGCACCACCGGGAATGATCCGCTGTTTGCTTCTTTGCCGGAAAGGTACGCTAATATAAACAGTACGGCGCTGAGACCGAACGGCGCCAAAACTCTTACTATTTTCATTTTGTTACCTCCGCCTGGTTATTATTGTAATAAGTATACCATAGCATGGTATCATATAAGATATAGAAAAGACAGAGTCATAGAGTTATAGCCACGCGCATGGTATGATATACTATAAATAGTTTAATTTATTTGGGAAGGGGTCGTGAATATGAAATTTTTCCCACAGAAAAGTTTGGGTATTTGGTCAGTTGGTCTCACATTTCTTTTCTTGTTGATACTAGCCGTTTTCTTCACTTTTATGTTTTTGGGGCTGGTTACATTTGATGAGGGTAATTGGTGGGATATAACTGTAGGTGTGTCGGTGATTGTGGAAACTGCAGCATTTATACTCAGCATTATAGCTGTTGGACAGAAAAATGACCGGTCTGTTTCAACATATATCTCGATGATTATCGGTATTCTGCTAATAGTGTTCCTTTTTACACATAGCCTTTACATACGCGATTAGCACGATTAAGCACGATTAAGCACGATTAAGCCGGATGTGGCATCACAGGTCTTTTATATAGAAACGTCTTCTCTTGTGCATCCTGTGATCAAAGTGCTTCCAAAATGCCTGGATCTTGAGATTGGTCTCAAGCTCCACCGAGGATTCGGCGATTTTAATGCCCTTTTTGATGCCGCTTTTTGTTATTTCCGCCATAATGATGGCGTTAACCCCCTTGTTCTGCAGTTCGGGCTTGACGCCGACAAAATAAAGCTCCAAGGTATCATTCTTTTTAAGTGCTCTCAACACCGGGATGAAACCAAACGGAAAAAGCCTCCCGTTGGTCTTCTGAAGGGCTTTGGATAGCGAAGGCATACTGATGCCGAAGGCGACGACCTTGTCGTTCTCATTAACTATGATCTTTATGTAATCAGGATCTATGAAGCCGAAATATTGCTTGGTGAGATAATCCATCTGCTTTTCGGTGATGTTGGTGGTGCCGTGCAACGCTTCATACGCTTCATTCATAACTGTGAAGATGCCTTTGGCGTATGGCAGGATATCCTTGGGCCTTTTGAGCGGCACTACGCGGAGTTTCAACCGCTTCAGGACTGCCGCCGACAATCTTTCGACCTGATCGGGGACTTTTCCGCTGTTCATGATCTGATATTCGACCATATCGACGTCTTTCACGTAACCGAGCCGTTCAATGTGCCTGGCATAATAGGGGTAGTTATACAATGTAACCATTGATCCCAGTTCTTCAAAACCTTCGATCAGCAGGCCTTGTCTGTCGAAATCGCAAAAGCCCATCGGGCCTGTTATCTTGACCGCGCCATGCTCCTTCGCGTACTTCTCCGCGGTCTTTACCAGCGCCTCGGACACCTCTTCGTCATCCACAAAATCCATCCAGCCGAACCGCGCGATGAAAATGCCTTCCTTTTCGCGCTGGCTGTGGTTGAAGATGCAGGCGATACGTCCCTTGATCCCGCCATCCTTGTATGCGTTCCACATGGCCAGCTCACAGTAATCGAATGCGGGGTTCTTCTTACTGGAAAGGGTGTTCAATTCATCGGAATAAAGCGGCGGCACCCAATGAGGGCATCCTTTGTAAAGCTGATAATGGAAATTTACGAATTTCCTGAACTCTTTCCTCGAATTGACTTCCCTGATCTCAACCATCGCCGGGACCCCCCCAAGGTATTATTTTTAAGCACATTATATCCTTCCTGGTTTTAATTTTCAACGGCATTAAAGCAATGCATGGCTTTACAGCAATACAGCGCTTTGATATACTTGTCCCATGATGACGGAACCAGTGTTTTTTGTGACGGGCGCCAGCGGTTTTATCGGCAGCGGCCTGATCAGGCTATTGAATCGCAAAGG
>CAZCKQ010000274.1:0-2336 GCA_964499315.1 uncultured Eubacteriales bacterium
AGTCCTTCAAGAGCCTGACGACGGCGCTTTTGCGGTTCTTGTGATCCTTTATCGTTATTTCGAGGGATTCGATCAGGTTGCTGTTGGTATAATCATTTTGGAGCATTGCCCAATTGAGCATCAAGTATTTGCTTCTTACCCGTTGGCTCAGTATATATAGTATTTTTGCTTTCAGACCTTCGTCGGGGCATTTCCTCAGCAGAAGAAAAAGCATATCGACTTCACTGTATTTAAGAGTATTTGAGATATGCTTAAGCCTGACCTCACTACAGCCGCTGAGACTTTCGGCAAGGATACCGGCCTCCGGAAGATCATCCGTCGCGGCAAACTCCATTTCGTATAAATGCTTGCTTCTTATATCATTAAGCGATTCATAGAATTTGAGAGGCTTATAGTGAAAATCATGTTGCGCGATTATATCAGCATCTCTCTCCATGCCTATTCTTCCCCTTCTTTTACCCCTTTTTCTACCCCTTCTTCTACCCCTTCAAGTATGTCGTATATCTTTGCGATGAGCTCTTCATCCTTGAGCCGGAACACGAATTCGACCCTCCTCGACTTATCCCTGTCAACCGCGCCGCCGATTATAACAGGCTGGCTATAGGATCTGCCGCCGATCGATATGTATTTTTCGGGGGCAACGACACCGGGGACCTTTACAAGCCCATTATTGAAAATGTAGCTGGCAACCGCAAAGGACCTCCGTTGCGAAAGCCCCAGATTATATATGAAAGACCCGCCGTCGTCGGCGTGCCCTTCGATGATGATCTGATCGATATAATCCCTGCCGTTTTCGCCCAAAAGTATTGAGAGATATGGAGTAACAAATTTTTTCAGATACTCCTCGCCCCTGCTGTTGATTTTTTCGCTGTTGGTCTCAAAGAACAGCGATTCGCTGAACCTCACAGCGCCGGTATTCATATCTATATCGATATCCAATTTTAACTCGGAAGATTTCGCGACGATTTCATTAATGAGCTTTTGCCTGACTTCCGTCAGCTTCTTTATCTTGGCTTGCTGTTCTTTTAGTTGCGCCGCGGCGTCCGTATTCGTCACGCCCGGTTCATTCGTTGTGCCCGGTTCATCGGTTGCGTCGGTCGTGCCCGGTTGTTGCGTATGCGTATCTTCGGGCGCCGTTGCAGGCGCGTACTTTAAGAGCCCGTATGCGAATAGCAGCACCAAAGCCACAAATACCAGCGCTATCAAATTTGAGATGTGCATAAACCGCTTCATCTTTTACTCTCCTGCGCCTGCACCTGCGACTGTGCGCCCGCATCGTTGACCTTTGCGTTATCGTCGTTTTTGCTGCCGCCCTTGAATACGCCTGCCAGGACGGGCAGCTCATCAAGGGAATCCTTGATATCGTTTAGTACGCTGTTGAAGCGCTTGCAGATCTCCGCCAGTCCATCGTCAAAATCCTTGAACGTCTGTGTGACGCCGTCGTGGATCTGCCTGCCGAATTCCCCGGCTGCAATTTCAAGCTTGCTGTTCAATCCGGCCACTTCATCGCTTATCTCCTTTGCATAGAGCCCTATGCTCTGCGCCTGATTTTCCATATTATCCAGCACCGAACTCGAAGTATCGCTAAAGCCGTCGGTCAGCTTGGCGATATTTTCCTCCATCCTCCCGAACGTCGCTTCTGTCAGGTCTGTAAACCTTGTGAATATGCTGTCGGTGATAATATGTATTTCATCGGTGATCTGCGTGATCTGTGTATTCATCTTATTAAAATACTCGGTCGTCTCTTCCTGTATGGCGATCTTCTGGTCGAACAACTTGCCCGATTGCTCTATTAATACACTTGTCTTTTCGAATGACTCCATAAAACGAATACTTAAGTCAGAGACCT
The DNA here is from genome assembly GCA_964499315.1 of uncultured Eubacteriales bacterium. GTDB lineage: Bacteria > Bacillota > Clostridia > Acetivibrionales > CAYWGM01 > CAYWGM01. The sequence goes on from CAZCKQ010000274.1 coordinate 1,850, forward strand.
GCTTCTGGTATTCGGTCATGATTGCGGCGACAGACGCCATCGCGGCATTGGTTTGTTTCTGATCGGATATTGCTTTGGTAATTTCATCGGTGAATACATCCAGATAGCGGCTGGTTTTGGTCTGCAACTCGGAAAGCCCCCTTGAAGAGGCTGCAAGAGCCTTGAACTGCTCGCCCGCGGAGATGTTCAGATTATTAATAAAATTATCAGCCATAGTTTGCATGCCTTTTGTCTGACTTTCCACAACCTGCTTTGCAAACTGCTCAAGCATCTGCTTCATATCCGTAACAACCGGCAGGATATGCCTATGGATAGACTCTTCATAAGTCCACAGCAATGCGGGTACGATATTTTTGTTCAAAAACGTATTGATATGCGAGCCAATATCCGGTCCCATCTTTTGTAGAATATCCATCTGCCGGCGCTGCTGCTTTATAATCAATCCAAAGTCCCAACCGCTCTCGGCAACAGGGACCTTGCTTTCGAA
>CAZCKQ010000275.1:0-2331 GCA_964499315.1 uncultured Eubacteriales bacterium
CTCGCGGGCGGATTGGACCCGCAGGACGTGTTGGCGGTCCGGGCCGTGGACGAGTTTGATATCGGGCAGGATGATAATAATCACAACCAGCAGGGCGATGGAGGCCATGCCGGCCAGGAAGGCGCGGAGCAGGTAGTAAAAGGGCTCCTTGTTCTTGTCCAGGATGTAGAAAAAGACCGCGATGAAGAGGGCCGGGATGAAGGAACTGGCGACGAGAAGCATGGGGCGGGTCCTTGTTTTTCTGCGATGGGACAGTTATCAAAATTAGCCAAGCAGCGTCGAAAAAGCAAGTTAATAATTCTTGATATGAGCGGAGTTGTTTTATCCACGAACCAACACACAGTTTGACCATTTTAAATACTGGCCCAAGTTACCGAACTATCTCACCAGAGTCACACAACATTTTAACACAGCTCAACCAGGGCATATCACGATTTTGTAAAAATATATGACTGAAATTGGCATAAATTGACGTTTTTTTTTCTGAACACTATGCATTTGAACCTATATTTACACATCAGAATAATGGAGACATCTGAAAAATTGAGTCTTCAGTTGTAGTTTTTCATTTTTCACAGTTTTTTAAAAATAAGACCACTTTGCTGATGAGTTTTGCGAAAAATGTTTTTTGGCGTCCTCAATTTTTTACCACTCAGAGCCCACCGGGCTCTGTTGCTGCTTGCTTACGGGGCTTGAGTGATGGCACACCGCATATTATAGACCATCGCACAAAGAACGAACTCAAATCGGTTACGCCGATGGTCATAATAGCTACATCGATCATAGCCCAAAACAAGTTTCATAAAAGCAAAGGGCCGCTCCACAGCATTGCGTATCGCTGAAAGTCTGTGGTTGCGTTTCTTTTGTTTGGCGCTCAAAGGCTGGTTACGATATCCTTTATCCAAAATACCACAGAAAATACCTTGGTCTCGTAGCTGCCTCTTGCGTCTCTGATTGGCATATCCCTTATCGGCAAAGATCGCTTTTTCTTCTCCGGTAATCAGCTTGTCGAACACAGCCGAGTCATGGATATTGGCCGGTGTAAACTCCACCGACAAGATGACATTGGTATCTTTGTCAGAGGCAATGTGGCCTTTATAGCCATAATAACTTTTGCCTCTCTTTTTGGTGAAATAGGCGTCCTTATCCCTTTTGCTGGCCGGTTTGGCTTGGGCTTGTTTTATGGTCGCATCGACAATTTTGCCCCTGCCAATCGCAAGCCCCTTGGCCTGCAGTTGCTCTTTATACCCTTTGAATAGCTCTTTATCCAATCCAAGCCGTGCAAACAACTCGCGATAACGACAAATGGTGGTTTCATCCGGGATCGAATCGGCACTGGTCAGACCCAGAAAGATCTGAAAACTCCGCCGATCGGCTATTTCTTCCTCAAGCCGAGGGTCGGATAAACCATAGATGCTTTGTAGAACGAAACATTTGATGATCAATTCCAGTGAAAATGAATCCCGCCCTGCCGGCGATTTGGGTTGCCGATGCTCAGCAATTTTCTCTGCCAACGGCGCCGCCAAGGCTTTCCAATCTACCTTGGCTTTGAGTATTTCAAGAGCATTCTTACTCTTGGTTTTGATATGCTTTTGAAAATGTTCGTTGGCGGCTTGCGTAAACAGATCGACGTTGTGTATCTTATTGCTGCGCATGAAGTTTCTCCGGATTAGGTCCAATACGCAGCTAATATACAAATTATGCCCAATTAATACAATTTTTCAGAGGTTTCTAATGGTAAATAACCACAGAATGGATAAAGTAAATAGCCATGGGAGGTAATAACCTGTAAAATAAGATTTCTCATTTCAATAAGACGAATCCTGCCCATGTTATACACAAAAAAGAGGAGGTATGTCAATGAAAAAATATGGATTTGTGCACCTATTTTGCCTCATACTCATGCTCGGAAATGCTGTATTCGCCCAAGAGTATCTTGTACCAGCAGGCGAAGGCGATGTTCGCATCAACAATGGAGGCACTCACAACTATGATGGAATAATCTGGACTCTTTCTGGCGTGAATCTCACCCAGAGGTATGCAGTAGTAAAAAAAGGAAATGATCCGGTCGAAGAGGTTGATGAAGAAGATTATACCATTTTTTCAGGAGGTTATATTGTATTCTGTACGTTAGTTGACGGTTCCGGTGCTCTGCTAAGTTTTGGGGAGAGTAACAGCGGCTATGTATCCTTTGATAATACAACAGTCACAGGTGCACCTGGAAGCCGGATTTCTTTTATCGGCAGTTGCGGCAGCACTAGCTTCGTTGATTCAGATCCACGGTTTTATAATGATAAGACAGCAAACAGCTGGTTCCACCATTATCTATTC
>CAZCKQ010000276.1:0-2317 GCA_964499315.1 uncultured Eubacteriales bacterium
TAAAGGAGAGTGGCATGAAAAAAGCATTCCTTGTGTTTATCCTGTGCGCAGTCATGGTTATTTCTTTTGGAGCCTGCAGTGAGAAAAGCAATGCCGTTAGAATAGGGCTAAATGCCGAAATAACGGGTGATATGCCCGCTGTCGGTGAGTCATGCAAAAAAGCGGCGGAAATGGCGATTAAAGAGATAAATGACGCAGGTGGAATTGATGTTGCCGGACAGAAATACAAAGTGGAACTCTTCGTCGAGGATAACGCCGGCAAGGCTGATCAATCCGCCTCGGCAGCTCAGAAGCTGATAACGCAACAGAAAGTTCACGCGATCGTCGGACCCAATGCCACACGGTATGCCCTCCCTGCTTCAGAAATTGCTGAGAGTTCAAAAGTGGTACTAATCAGCCCCTGGTCGACAAATCCCAAGACCACCCTGAACGCCAAAACCAACGCCCCCAAAAAATATGTCTTTCGCGCCTGTTTCATTGATCCTTTTCAGGGACGTGTCGTAGCAAAATTTGCACTGGATAATCTGAAGGCAAAGAAAGCGGCTGTGCTCTATGATGTCGCCTCCGAATACAACAAGGGCATTGCCGAGATATTCAAGGAAACATTTGAGCAGGCCGGCGGTAAAGTTGTTGCCTTTGAAACATATACAACGAATGACAAAGACTTTTCCGGACAGCTGACAAAAATCAAAAACGCCGTCCCCGATATGATATTTTTACCTAACTATTACAGTGAAATACCGCTCCAGATTCAGCAGGCAAAAAGGCTGGGAATAGCGGTTCCCTTTGTCGGCAGCGACGCCTGGGGTTCTCAGGAACTGCATAAGCTGTGCGGCAACGATTGCGAGGGATATTATTTCAGCACCCATTATGCCGCCGACGCGGCAACGCCTGCGGCAACGAAGTTCATAGAAGGATTTAAAGCGAAATACTCAACTTTGCCTGATGATGTTGCGGCTCTTACCTACGACTCTTTCGGACTTCTCTTCCAGGCGCTCAAGACCGCAAAAAAACTTGACAGAGATTCAATACGGGATGCCCTCGCTAAAATTCCCAAATATGAGGGTGTTACGGGAAATATGCAGTTCAAGGAAGGTTCCGGTGATCCCACAAAAAGCGCCGTCATAGTGCAGATTAAGGGCGGCAAGTTCGTCTATTTTACAACCGCGAACCCGTGATGATCAAAAAACCTTTCCGCGCCCTCGATGGGAGAGTTGTCCCCCTCGGGAGGGGGCAGGGGGAGGTTTGAGGAGAGGGTGTTGATTCTTATATTTCAATGAGTTATGTCCCCCTCCCTCAATCCCTCCCACCAAGGGAGGGAAAGGTGCAAGGGAATGACATATGTCTTTCAGCAGTTACTAAACGCTCTGCAGGTCGGCAGTATCTATGCGCTGATCGCCCTGGGCTACACCATGGTATACGGCATCCTTACCATGATAAACTTTGCCCACGGCGATCTTTTTATGGTCGGAGCTTTTTTCTGTTTTGTTGCAGCCCTCTATTGTAAACTCCCCTTCATTCCCGTACTCATAATTTCAATGATCGGGGTGGCGTTCCTCGGTGTCGTCATTGAGCGGTTTGCATATAAACCGCTGCGCCAGGCGCCCCGTGTATCCGCCATTATTACGGCCCTCGGCGTCGGTCTGTTTCTGGAAAATTTTACCCTCGCATTAAGCCCCTATCCGCAACAGGTGCCGCAGTTGTTGGACAATACTACGTGGATGTTTTTTGGCGTGTCCATTTCATCATTGCAGATCCTCGTCATCATTCTGTCTTTGGCGCTTATGTGGATTCTTGATCTGGTCTTGCGGCGCACCATGGTCGGTATGGCAATGCGCGCCATATCGTGGGACAAAACGGTAGTGCCCCTTCTGGGTGTTCCGGTAAATCTGATCATTTCATTTACCTTTGCCATTGGAACCAGTCTTGGTGGTGCGGCAGGCGTCTTGTATGGTCTCGCATATCCTGTGATCGATCCGTATATGGGCATAATGGTGGGATGGAAGGCATTCATCGCAGCCGTTGTGGGCGGTATCGGCAATGTCCGCGGCGCCATGATTGGCGGCTATATCCTCGGTGCGGTTGAAATTCTCGTGGTTGCTTTTTTGCCATCCACATACCGGGATTTTATCGCCTTTGTTCTTTTGCTGGTATTGCTCATATTTCGGCCTTACGGGATACTCGGACAGCCGCATCCACAGAATGTTTAATTGATGTCGGGCGGGACGCCCAACCTACAAAAAGGAAGACAGGTGTCCAACCGAAAAACGTATGACAGGCATCCAACGGAAAAAAAATAAGACAGGCATAACACCGA
>CAZCKQ010000277.1:0-2299 GCA_964499315.1 uncultured Eubacteriales bacterium
ACCCGAAATTATTAACGGTCTATAATAATGAATGAATATTCTGAAGAAGAATATGTCTTGCTTTCGGGCATTCAGCATATGGCTTTTTGTGAAAGGCAGTGGGCTCTCATATACATTGAGCAGGCATGGGCTGAGAATGTCCGGACTATTGAGGGGCATCACCTGCACGAAAGGGTAGATGATCCCTTTGAAGACGAGACAAGGCGTGATTTGAAGGTCGTCAGAGCAATGCCTCTGGTATCGAAGACTTTGGGACTGCGCGGAGTCGCCGATGTTGTCGAGTTTCACAGAGAGAAGGTCGCGATAGAGGGTTATGCCTGCGTTTTAGATGACGCAGATGGTTTTTGGCGCCCTGAACCGATAGAGTACAAACGGGGGCGCCCGAAGCCCGATGATCGGGATGCGGTGCAGCTTTGCGCGCAAGCTATCGCATTAGAGGAAATGATGAATGTCGTAATACGGAGTGGCCATCTGTATTACGGTCAAACCAGACATAGGGAACCAATCGTTTTCGATTCTGCATTACGGAAACGGACAAGAGAGCTCGCTCAAAATATGCATAGGCTATTAAATGATGGAAAAACGCCGAAAGCCAGGAAAGGTAAGCATTGCCGCCTTTGTTCCCTTGTCGGGATATGCCAGCCGAAGCTGACATTGAAGTCCGCTCCGGTAAGTGATTATCTGGAAAGAATGAATAAAATGGGGGTATCTGACGTCTGAGAAAGCTTTTAAACACCCTTTATGTCACAATGCCTGATTCATATTTAACACGGGACGGTGAAAACGTCGTAATCAAGGTCAAAGACGAAAATAAGTTCAGGATTCCAATCCATAATATTGAGGGCATCGTCTGTTTCAGCTTTATAGGAGCAAGCCCGGGATTAATGCAGCTTTGCTGTGAAAGAGGAGTGTCCCTGTCTTTTTTATCGGAATACGGCAAGTTTTTAGGGCGTGTGACCGGGAACGTGCATGGTAATGTTATGCTGCGTTGCACCCAATATAAATGGTCTGACCAGAAATCAACTGCTTTACGTTTATCGCAGCGTTTTATAACCGCTAAAATTATTAATTGCAGATCGGTATTGCATAGAGCTTTAAGAGATCATCCCGATTCAGTGGACAAGGTTTTGCTGCTGAGGATCATAAAACTGATGGCACAGATGCCGGAACGCCTGAAACATGCCGGAGATTGCGATACTATACGCGGAATCGAGGGCGAGGCCGCACAGCTTTATTTTGACGGATTCAATGAACTAATTCTTGTAAATAAAGACGATTTTTCTATGTGCTCAAGAAACAGGCGTCCGCCGACTGATCGTATCAATGCACTATTATCGTTTTTGTATACCCTGTTGGCGCATGAAGTTGTGGCAGCTCTTGAAAGCGTAGGTCTGGATCCTCAAGTGGGATTTCTTCACAGACTGCGTCCTGGCAGACCCAGCCTTGCATTAGATATTATGGAGGAGTTGAGACCTCATTTTGCCGACCGTCTTGCTGTTACGCTGATCAATCGGAACCAAATAGGTGCTAAAGGATTTATTGTCAAAGAAAACGGGGCTGTCCTAATGGATGATGAAACAAGGAAGGAGGTCTTGACTGCATGGCAAAAGCGTAAGCAGGAAGTAATATTGCATCCGTACCTTGAAGAAAAGGTGTCTTTCGGATTGGTTCCTTACATTCAAGCAATGCTTTTGTCAAGGCATATGAGGGACGACATAGACGATTATCCACCTTTTTTCTGGAAATGAGGCATTCTTATGATGGTTTTGATAACTTATGATGTGAATGTGACTACTTACTCGGGGAAAACACGGCTGAGAAAAGTGGCGAAGCAATGTGTAAACTACGGGCAACGAGTTCAGCATTCGGTGTTTGAGTGTATGCTTGATCCGGTGCAATTCGCAGCTCTGAAGCATCGCCTTGAAAGTATCATTGATCCGCGAACAGATAGCCTAAGGTATTATTTTTTAGGAGCAAATTGGGGAAATCGTGTTGAGCATTATGGTATGGATACGGGATATGATCCTGAAGGTTTTCTATTGGTTGATGCGAACCCTAAGTGATCATATTAATGCTTGACGATGCGCAACGCCGATAAGTATTATAAAGGCAAAAATTTTGTAGGATATTTGATTTATTTTTTTGTATTTTTAAGTATGTTCGCATTTTGATTCACTGAAACGCTTGTTATACCAATGTTTTATTATATACTGTCGCGCCCCTTGCGGGCGCGTGGATTGAAACAAGAGTGTCGAAGAGAGGTACTCAAAAGAGCAGGTCGCGCCCCTTGCGGGCGCGT
>CAZCKQ010000278.1:0-2296 GCA_964499315.1 uncultured Eubacteriales bacterium
CGCACATTGCCGACATACTCGCTGGACTCACCTGCCCAACTCTTCCAGGAAGCGAAGAGCTCGGCGCTGCCGGTCCATGCCTGTGGATCGCGCTCGCAGCGTTCCTCGATCCAGGCCCCGAAGGCGTCCTCGGTCTCGAAATAGCTGGCGGTGGCGGCCGTCACGGCCGCTGGCGGCCGCAGGCCGTCCGCTTGCCATTTCATGCAGCCCTTGATCATCCAGTCGAGAATCCCGGGCCACTCCTGCCGCAGTTTGTCCTTCAGTTCGGGGTCGCGCTCGCCGGGCGGAATCGTCACGGTGAAGGGCACGAGATGCAGCCGGCGGCGCATGGCTTCATCAACATTGCGCAGCGACGGCCGGTGATTGCCGACGAAGACCAACTTTGCCGTCGAGTGGAATTCGAAGGGATCCTGCCGCATGTGCCGCGCCGAGATGAGATCGCCGCCGGTGATGATCTTGACCTGCACCTTGTCTGGCTCAATGCTATTGAAAAATACGGTCGTAATGTGAACGCATCGATCCTCGGCGAGTATTGGCATTCTTGCATAATACCCAATTGGAGCGAATACGGCGCGGGCAAAAACAACATGAGGATGGGGATCGTACCGCCGCTTTCCGGGTATGTGAACAATATCTACAGGGATAGCTGCGGGGCGTTCATCCTTTCGGAAATATGGGCCTGCATCGCTCCGGGACATCCTGAAATCGCCGTCAGGTACGCCTATGAAGATGCAATTGTGAATCACAGCCATGAAGGCGTTTACGCCGAGATATTCTGCGCTGCGGTGGAAAGCGCGGCTTTTGTTGAGAGGGATGCATACAAGCTTATAGATATAGGGCTTTCGTACATACCCGAAGAATGCGGCGTGGCAAAAGGGGTCAAATGCGCAGTCGATTCTTATAAAGCCGGCATGTCCTGGACTGAGGCCAGAAAAGCTCTTTTAAAGACAGTACCCGGCAGTTTCGGCGCTTTGATAACCCCCGCGGAGGAAATGGATGAAGATATCCCCGTAGGCAATATCGGATGGGATGCGCCGAGTAATATCGGAATAATCATCATCGGCTGGCTTTACGGTGAGGGCGACTTCGGCAGGAGCCTGTGCATCGCCGCCGGCTGCGGTGAGGACGCTGATTGCACGGCGGGCACATTGGGCGCGATAATGGGGATCACGGGCGGGATGGATTTTATACCCGAAAAATGGGTAAAACCGCTCGGCGGAAAAATCAAGACCATGTGCATCAACCTTGCGGATCAAGGTCTTTCTGTACCCGGCACTGTTGAGGAACTTACAGACAGGATCATAAGGCTGACACCAATTTTTCTGGGAAGCAGTCTTTGCGATTATGTCACATCCGCAAACGGTTATAACCTGATTGCAAATGAAGGCGACAATCTTTATAACCAGCCTCAAAAGATCAACGCATGGTGCAGAAGAAGCTTCGCCGACTTGCTGAATCTGGGTCCGTTCTGCACACGCAATGATTTTGTGATTTTCAATACTGTATTGGATTATACTGAAGAGCCATATATAACGGAAGGTATCCCTAAAAAGTTCCGGTTGAGGATCGAGAACAACCTTTATGTTCAGCAATGGCTCAATATCAGATGGCATATCCCCGGAGACTGGGATATTACGCCCGGAATCGCCACGTCTGTTTCATTGGAACAATACCACTGTAATATGGGATATGTTGAAATGGAATTTACCATCACCGGGCACAACCTGAATTGCGGACGTTACGACCTGATCCTCGAAATCAGCTCGAATGGGCGGCACACGAAGGGACTGATCCCTATCGTGCTTATCAACAGGCCTTAGTCTTAGAAGGTGGAAGGGCAAGCCTGAAGAAACCCATCGTTTCATTGATAACGCCTTGCGAGACGGTATGATGAAAACAACCGGTACAGCCATCGATAAAATCATGCCGCCGGTATTGCGCTTTAGCGACAGCAGGGCTGCGAAAAAGCAAGGGATTATCGAAAAGCTGCTCAAGTTCTTTGAGAAGTATTTAGGATTGGTATAATGGTAATATAATCATGCCTGTATGAGGTGAGATTTATATGTTGAGTTTTGAAGACTTTTTCCCGGTTGAAGGCGCGTTTGAAAGAAATCAAAGAGACATCTTCCAATCAAATGGTAAGGCAGATGGTAGAATATGTCGACAAGATCGTCGCCATCACCGCCGCGATAGCATCAGTACATTAGGGGGTGCAGGTGTGTCAAGGCAGCGAAGCATGGAAACGATAGAGAGTCCCCAATATGTGACTATCGGCGAACTTGTGAGGCTGACGGGC
>CAZCKQ010000279.1:0-2230 GCA_964499315.1 uncultured Eubacteriales bacterium
AAGATTCCGCGGCCGGGGACTACTCCAGATTTATTACAGGTCTTGCCTGCTTCAGGCTCGACGGATTAAGAATTGCTCTGGATTGCGCCAACGGCGCTTCTTATATGGTTGCGCCAAAGATATTCAGGGATCTCGGCGCTGACGTACAGGTCATTAATGATGAGCCTGATGGAACAAATATTAATAAAAAATGCGGATCCACATACATTTCAAGGCTGCAGGACTTTGTAAGGGATTGCCGGGCTGATATGGGATTTGCTTTTGATGGCGATGCCGACAGGGTTTTGGCTGTGGATGAAAATGGGTGTCTTATCGACGGCGATATATTGATGGCGATAACAGGGATCTATTTGAAGAGAAAAGGCATGTTGGCGTCAAATACAATTGTCGCTACTGTTATGAGCAATATCGGTCTTGATATGATGGCAGGGCGTGAAGGTATTAGTATCGTGAAGACAAAGGTAGGCGACAGGTATGTCCTTGAGGAGATGCTGGGCAAAGGCTACAACTTCGGCGGAGAACAGTCAGGCCATATCATATTCCTGGATAAGAGCACCACGGGAGACGGACTTATAACCGCAGTGCAAATCGCGGAAATCGTACGGGATTCGAAACAAAAATTATCTGATTTGGCAAAGGTAATTGAGGTATTCCCGCAGGTACTCAAAAATGCCCGGGTCAGTAACAGCAAGAAGAATAAGTACCTTGAGGATGAAGTCATTGCAGGCATATGCAGTGATCTTGAGAAAGAATTCAGGGGAGAAGGGCGTGTACTGGTCAGACCTTCAGGTACGGAGCCGCTTGTCAGGGTAATGATCGAAGGGAGAGACCCTAAGCTCATTTCCGAGAAAGCCGAGTGGCTTGTAAAAATAATCGAGCAGCGTCTTGGGGATTAAATATGTGCGGCATTGTCGGCTATATCGGTAAAGAAGATTCAGTCCGAATTCTTATAAATGGTCTTAAAAAACTTGAATACAGGGGATATGATTCGGCCGGAATCGCCGTTATGGATGACGCCGGCGTTAAGGTGGTCAAGTGCAAGGGCCGGCTTTCACAATTGGAACAAAAGCTTTCCGGGGAACGAATATCAGGCAGGGCCGGTATCGGCCACACCAGATGGGCGACGCACGGCGAACCTAATGATATCAACTCACATCCGCATATCAGTCAATCGGGCAGGATCGCTGTCGTGCATAACGGGATTATTGAGAATTATCTAGATCTTAAAAGATTTCTGACTGCAAAAGGATATATTTTCTTATCTGACACGGATACCGAGATAATCGCGCATCTCGTGGAGTATCATTACCGCGGCGATCTTGTCGGCGCCGTAATTGAAACGTTGAATGAGCTTGAAGGCTCATATGCGTTGGGGGTGCTGTGCGGCGATCGTCCGGACATGTTCGTGGCCGCAAGAAAAGACAGCCCTTTGATCGCGGGCATCGGTGACGGAGGAAACTTCATAGCGTCCGACATACCTGCAATACTTGAACATACGAGGGATGTCTACATACTGGAGGATAAGGAAATAGTCTCGCTTACCTGTGACAAGATCAATATTTATGATATCCACGGAATGGTAATCCCAAAAAAGATTTACCATGTTGCATGGGATGTCGACGCAGCTGAAAAAGACGGATACGAGCATTTTATGATCAAGGAGATCTGCGAAGAGCCCAAAGTGCTCCGGGACACCATAAATGCAAGGATACACGACGATAGAATCTTATTTGACGATATTAAGATCAACACCGCATATCTCAAACAAATAAAAAAGATATTCATTGTCGCCTGCGGTACTGCCTATCATGCCGGCGTAGTGGGGAAATTCGTGATAGAAAGGCTTGCAAGGCTGCCTGTCGAGGTGGAGCTGGCTTCAGAGTTCAGGTATAGGGACCCGATGGTAGACAGCTCGACCCTTGCTATTATCATAAGTCAGTCGGGTGAAACCCTTGATTCTCTTTTCGCATTGCGCGAGGCAAAGAAAAAAGGGGCAAGGATACTGTCCATAGTTAATGTGGTCGGCAGCTCCATAGCGAGAGAATCGGATGACGTATTGTACACATGGGCAGGCCCGGAGATAGCCGTGGCGTCCACCAAGGCGTATAATGCCCAGCTGGCTGTGCTGTATTTGTTTGCCGTAATGCTGGCCCTGGAGTTGAAGCAGATCGATGACTCGAAGGCAATCGACCTGACGCGCAAATTAAAAGGCAGCCCTGATGCGGTAGGA
>CAZCKQ010000280.1:0-2199 GCA_964499315.1 uncultured Eubacteriales bacterium
CCGCGGTCGATACGGTTTGAATAGTCGGCATATCGTTCAAGATTGCGAATCCAGGCGATTCCCCACCATGTCTTAGCAATTTTGTTCCCTGATATTACGATTGGTTTTATGTTATTATTTTTCTTCTTCAGCCTGTTTATGGCGTTTTCGGCCTTTTTTTTCTTTTCCGAAACCGGAATATATTCAGGATAATCGTAATAATCCATATCGCTCCTTCATGCGGAAAGGTTTAATAAGTTGAATAATTCTTCATTGCTCATTTCGCTTATCAGTTTTTCCTGCGCATCTGGAATTATATCTCTTACAAGCTTTTGCTTATCTTCAATCAGAAGGTTGATTTTTTCCTCGAGTGTCCCTTCGGTGATGAATTTATGAACAACGACATTTTTCTTCTGGCCGATGCGGAATGCGCGGTCGGTCGCCTGGTCCTCGACTGCCGGGTTCCACCATCTGTCAAAATGTATGATGTGGTTTGCGGCGGTAAGATTAAGGCCGACGCCGCCCGCTTTAATTGACAGGACCATAAAAGGAACATATTCTTCGCCTTGAAATATGTCTACAATTTCTTTCCGCTTTTTCACCACCGTTTCGCCATGGAGAACAAGCCCTTTTCTACCGAACACATTTTCCAGAAATTCCGCAAGATGAACGGTGATCTCCTTGAATTGCGTAAAGACCAGTACCCTCTCCCGCTTTTCCGATATCGTTTCACAGATCTCCCTCAGTCGGGCGAACTTCCCGCTTTCCGATTCCAGATACTGCCGTTGTCCGAGATATTGGTCCGGATGGTTGCATATCTGCTTGAACTTAATAAGCGAGCCGAGAATTATACCCTTTCTCTGTATGCCCGGCCCCACCTCTTCCAGAGAGCTTTTAAGCTGAGCTACGAGGTCGGCATAAAGCACCGCCTGTTTTTTAGTAAGCGTGGCGAAGGTTTTCATCTCGATCTTTTCCGGAAGGTCCGAAATTATGGACTTGTCCGTTTTTAGCCGCCTGAGGATAAAGGGGCTCACTGTTTTTTTAAGCCTCTTATGGCCTTCCGGTTTGTCTTTGAGCCCCTTTGTAAACCGAGCGAATTCTTTCGTTGTACCTAACAGGCCGGGGTTTAAAAAATCAAAGAGAGACCACAGGTCACTCAACCTGTTCTCGATTGGGGTGCCGGTCATCGCTATTTTAAATTTTGATTTGATTCGTTTAACGGCCTTTGACTGCTTTGTGCCGGGATTCTTTATGGCCTGAGCCTCATCGATGACAAGGCAATCCCAGTGGATATTATGAAGCCAATCGTATTTTGCCACCAGACCATAAGTGGTTATGTATAGCGCTTTGTCTTTTATCATCTCATCACAGTTTGGGCCGTCAATTTGCTGTTGTGAAGGATGAATGACCGTATAGGAGAGGCCCGGGGCAAAGCGTTCGATTTCGCTTACCCAGTTTCCGATAAGGGAGGCCGGAACTACGAGCAGGGTTTTTTGACCGTCTGATGCGTTATGGATATAATCCAGGAGAGCCAATACCTGGAGCGTCTTACCCAATCCCATGTCGTCTGCCAGTAGAGCTCCCATGGATATGGTTCGCATGTAATGAAGCCAACGAAGTCCATGTTTTTGGTAAGGCCGTAATCTTGCCTTGAAATTTTTGCCGCAAGTTATCTCCGGAAGCGAATCCGGGCGCATGAGACCCGTCAGCATTTTTTGGAGCCATGCGCCGTTTGATATTTCAAAAACATCCGAATCGTCCGCCTCCGGCATGAGGCTGCCGCCGGCGAACTGCAGCCTCATGGCGTCTACAATGCTCAGGCTTTTATCCTTCGATGCTTTCTGAAAATTTTCATAAATTGAAATAAGCTCATTTAATTTCCTGTGGTCTATTTCAACCCATTTGTTTTTAATGAAAGCAAGCCCGTCGGATTCAGATAATAGCTTTTTTGCTTCCGCAAAGGTAAGAGAAACGTGGCCGAGGGACAGTTGCATATTAAAACTTAGCAATGCATCGGCATTCAGACGCGATAGGTTTTTCTCCCCTATAGTTACGTTGATTTTTACGCTATTTGACTTGTGCTTCCACCAGTTGGGAATGCGGCAAAGTATGCCGGATTCTTCATAAAGTGGTATCTCTTTAAGGATGGTATATGCCTCGGATGTCGAAATCTCAAGCGGGTAAAATTTCTCCCGGGATTCAAGTATTGACGCAACCAAC
>CAZCKQ010000281.1:0-2176 GCA_964499315.1 uncultured Eubacteriales bacterium
CCATTCGGGAGAAGGCCCTATCTTTACATCTTTAATGATTCTCGCCGTGTACCGTGGGCACAGCTCAGCATCTTTTATCTCTATGCCGGCGAATCGGCAATCATTGCCACATGATCCTTCTGCAGCTTTTACCTCAATCACAGGCTTTTGAAGCGGCTTTTTTAAGGCCGCGGCAGCTTCGCGGGCTATTCCCAGCACGCTGAGGCAATCAGGTCTGTTGGGCGTAATCTCAAATTCAAAGACAACATCATCCAGCCCGAGATATTCTTTTATATCGATACCCGGCGCGGGATCGCCCTCAAGGATGAATATCCCGTCTTCCGAGGCATTCGGGTAGTCATCTTTAGTAACACCCAATTCCTGGATGGAACACATCATCCCTTCGGACTCCAGTCCTCTGAGAGTGCCTTTTGATATTTTCTTGCCGCCGGGCAGCAAAGCGCCATCGGTTGCGACCGGAATACAATCGCCCTCTTTGACATTCTGCGCCCCTGTGACCACCTGTATCACCCTGCTTCCGATATCAACCCGGGAAACGTAAAGCTTATCGGCGTTGGGATGCTTCCATATTTCACTCACCTTCCCGGTAACCACGCCGCTGATGCCTTCGCCCATTTGAGTCACTGATTCCACTTTTGTCCCGGTCATGGTTAATGCATCGGCCAGCGTTTGCGGGCTTTCATCTATTTCCACATACTCTTTCAGCCAGTTTAACGGTACTTTCATCGTAATCTTCTCCTTGCAAAATAATGATTTCAATAATCGGCATCGTTTTTAAAACTGTAGTAAGAACCTCACATCGTTTTCGTAAAAAAGCCTCATATCGTCAATATTGAACTTGCACATCGCAACACGCTCAACGCCGATGCCGAACGCAAAACCGCTGAATTCTTCCGGGTCGATTCCGCAATTCTCAAGCACCCGCGGATGCACCATGCCGGAGCCGAGTATCTCGAGCCATCCTTCATTTTTGCACATCCTGCAGCCTTTGCCACCGCAGTTCCAGCACGATACATCGACCTCCGCGCTGGGTTCGGTGAACGGAAAGTGATGCGGCCGCAGGCGAATATCAGTCTTCTCACCGAACAGGCTCTTCGCAAGGACTTTTAACGTACCGACAAGGTCGCCCATTGTAACGCCGCGATCGACCACCAGACCTTCAACCTGGTGGAATACCGGCGAATGAGTGGCATCGACCTCATCCGAGCGATATACCCTGCCCGGGCAGATTATCCGGATAGGCGGCCTCTTCTTCTCCATCACCCTCACCTGTACGGGTGAAGTCTGCGTTCGCAGAAGGATCTTTTCGTTAATATAGAATGTATCCTGGACGTCTCTTGCAGGATGGCCCGCGGGAGTATTCAACGCTTCGAAGTTGTAGTAATCCGTTTCTATCTCAGGCCCTTCGGCAATTTCAAATCCCATCCCGATGAAAATTTCTTTCATTTCGTCAAATATTATGGTAAGAGGATGCTTTTTACCGATAAAATGCCTTTTGCCGGGGATAGTGACATCGATGGCTTCAGCGCCGAATCTTGCTGCCCTTTCCTTTTCCAACAGCATTGATCCGACGGCAGATATCCGATCCTCCACATACTCCCTGACCTCATTGGCAAGCTGCCCTATTACAGGCCGCTCCTGCTGCGACAGCTTCCCCATCCCGCGCAGAACCGAAGTGAGTTCCCCTTTTTTACCAAGGTATTTTACCCTCAGATCCTCCAGCTGCTGCATGCCTTCGACGGCGGCCAGCTCCTGCGCCGCATTGATTCTGATAGCCTCCAACTGTTGCTTCATAGTCATAATTTGCGATGATCCTCCTTAAAAAACAAAAGACCTGCGTCTTGGGACGAAGGTCAAATTCTCCGCGGTACCACCCGGTTTCATGCCGATTTCCGTATCATGGAAGACAACGGAAATACAGACATACTCTTAAAATTATAATTTTAACGGATCAACCCGGCACTCCCTACTATCGGTTCAGGATGCAGCTCCGGAGGGAACTTCGACGGATTGACGCTGAAAGTGCTCCCAGCCGTCGGCACCTTCTCTCTGTCCGCGTCGCTGCTGCCCGTCTACTTTACTCCTTCACAGCCTTTGTTTATTTATAATTTATAGCTTTTGCTTTGTTTTTGCTAATTATAGCACAAGATATGTCAACAGACAAATATTTATCATT
>CAZCKQ010000282.1:0-2176 GCA_964499315.1 uncultured Eubacteriales bacterium
ATTATTGCTTTGCGCGCTTATATCCGCGGTATTCGTCAGGACGCCGTCAGTTACCGGCTTTTCTGTGTTTGAGGTTATCTTAGGCATTTTGATAGTATTGCCGCTGTTTTTCATAGCATTTTATTTTATAAAATCGGTTTTTAGTAATAGAATGTGGCTGTTCTTTCTGATGCTGACAATTGCTGTGGCAGTGCCGAGGGTTGTCTGGGTGTTATTGATAGACACAAAGCCCATTTCGGATTTCGGCTTGTATTATGGATATGCGTTGAATGCAAGCAACGGTATATACGATATATATGACAAGACATGCATCGTTTTTCCTCACCGGTTGGGCTTTCCGCTTGTTCTGTCAGTATTCTTCAGAATACTCGGCAGCAGCTTGCCGGCCGCTAAATTGCTGAATGTTTTATTGTCTTTGGCAGCGGCATTTTTGCTGTATAGGATCGGAAAAGAGATCTTCAATATAAAAGTGGGACAGATAGCGGCCTTTGTGTTTGCCTTTTTGCCTCAGCAGATCATGTACACTTCTGTTGTGGCGTCAGAGCACATGTTTATCGTATTTTTCCTGTTGAGCCTCCTTGCCTTTATCTTGGCCCGGAAAACTGATAATGCGCGAACAAGAATAGTCTATTATCTGTTATGCGGTTTTTCAATGTCTGTGGCTCAATTGATCAGACCTGTGGCGTTGATCCTTGTTCCGGTATTCTGCATTTACTTGCTGCTGGACAACTGCGGCAAAAGCATTATTCGCAGCCTGGTACATGGTTTGAAGGTCATTGTGATAATTGTTGTTTCTTACTTGGTTTTGTTTGGTTCATTCTGCGTGATAGTCTATCAGATAAACGGACTGGACATGTTTACTTCATCAACGGGGTATGGCCTGTTGGTAGGGACAAACAGCAAGTATAATGGTACGTATAACAATGAAGACGCTATGATTCTGCGGGAGTTTAATTGGGACCGCGACAAAGTGCATATTGAGGCGCAAAAACGTGCTATTGAAAGGATCAGGTCCGATTTAGCCGGTTTTATAACACTGATCGGAAGGAAATTCACAATTTTCTGGGGCGACGAAACATACGGCGCGAGTTGGAGTATGGCTCATATGAGCGCAAATAAGGATATTCCTATCTCTTTATCGCAGTTATATTACATAATCATATTAATATTTGCGTTAATTAACGCGAAGTTTTTTATCAAAGAAAAGCATAAACTCGCAATGCTAATATATCTGATATTCTTAATGCACGTTATCGCGTATTCCTTTCTGGAGATCCAATCAAGATATCATTATCCGGCGGTAATTGTGCTGCTGTTCATGTCTTCATGCGGGATTGTCAGATGTATTGAGATATTATCCGGATTTTATGGATATATCGCAAATAAAGGCATCTTCAAGAGGCATGAAAATTATTGAGTTTGCTAATGGTGGAACAGGCGCAATCCGGTGAGGCACATTACCATCCCATATTGGTTGCAGGCCTCTATTACGAGATCTTCCCTCACTGAGCCGCCCGGCTGCACAATATACTTCACG
The DNA here is from genome assembly GCA_964499315.1 of uncultured Eubacteriales bacterium. Taxonomy (GTDB): domain Bacteria; phylum Bacillota; class Clostridia; order Acetivibrionales; family CAYWGM01; genus CAYWGM01. The sequence continues at coordinate 1,538 of CAZCKQ010000282.1, forward strand.
CCGCTCATATAGGCCCTGTCTATATTATCCCTGAATGGGAAAAACGCGTCGGATCCCAAAGTGACGTCTTTCAGGCCTTTTAACCACTCTTTCTTCTCTTCCGGAGTCAAATATTCCGGTGATTTGCCGGTCGCACCCTCTATGAGGTCATTGAGCAGGGCATGCTCATACTCAGTGATATTATCTCTTACAAATAAATCTATTGCGTTATCACGCTCAGGCCTTCCGGTACCTGATTTGAACCGTAGGCTCAATACCTTCGGATGCTGCTTCAGATACCATAAATCGGCTTTTTCTCCCGCGAGGCGAGTACAATGGATCCTTGACTGTTGTCCTGCGCCGCAGCCGATCACCTGCCCGTTTGAGACATAGCAGACTGAATTTGACTGTGTATATTTAAGAGTGATCATTGCAAGGATCATATCCCTTTTTGCGGAATCGGGGAGTTCACGGTTTTTGGTAGCAATATTATTGAGGTCATTAACCCCAGGTATGTGTGTATTTCTTTTTTGGACAAATTCTATGCCGAAAACCGATCTTCTTTCTATGCCCTCAGCCTCGTATGCGCCGTCGATTTGGATGATGGCATACTTACCGCCCTTTTTCTGCTTGAGGATGTTTAATGCTTCGTCCGAAAAA
>CAZCKQ010000283.1:0-2175 GCA_964499315.1 uncultured Eubacteriales bacterium
TTAAGTCCTTTCTCTTTAAGAATTTTTGTAGGGTCTTCGATTTTCAGTTTTCCGACTTCAGGCACTTCTACGGTGGAAAACATCATTTTGTGATCTTCGTCGGAATACCTCCCTTCAACGCCGAGGTATGCAAGCGTTTCCTCCACCAGCTGGCCGGCAACAGGGGCCGCGATCACACCCCCCATATAAGAATCTCCCTTGGGATTATCCAGCACAACGATTGCACATATCGAAGGATTATCTGCTGGAGCAACCGCTACAAATGACGCTATGTAATGGCCTTGCTCCGTAGTCTGCGACGTACCTGTCTTTCCCGCGACGCGATATCCTTTAACGTAAGCGTTTCTCCCGGTTCCGTTAGCCACGACACCCTCGAGTATCTGCATCAATGTGGATGATGTACTTTGAGAAATCACGTTTCTTATTACCTCTGGTTCAAATCTCTTTACTACATTGCCGTCCTTATCGGTCAATTCCTTGACTAATCTGGGCTTCATGAGATTGCCGCCGTTAGCCACGGCCGTATAGGCAGTGATAAGCTGGATAGGCGTAATCGTGAATCTTTGCCCGAATGATGCAGCCGCCATATCCACCTCTGACGGCTTCGGGTGGAATATTCCGTTGACTTCGCCCGGAAGGCCGATTCCAGTCAGATCATAAAAACCAAACGCACGGACATAACCGTAAAACCTTTCTATTCCCAGGCTCTGCGCAATCCTGACAAAAACCGGATTGCACGAATTGTAAACGCCTTCTTTAAAAGTTTCGGAACCATGCGGTTTGTAGTTCCTCCAGCAATTAAACGTCCATTTGCCTATTTTCACAGGAAAATCGTTCACCTGGGTTTCAGGGTTCACAATATTCTCCTCAAGCCCGGCTGCCGACGTTATCGCCTTGAATGTCGAACCGGGCTCATACGTATCGGTGACAGCCTTATTGCGCCAAACCGTCTCCTGAAGAATCTTCACTTCATCATTGGTCGTCCCTTTCCAATTGTTCGGGTCTACCCCCGGAGGAGCCGCCCACGGCGAGTTCAGATCGAAATCCGGTTTGGAAACCAATGCAAGAATGTCCCCGTTCCTTGGATCCATGACAATTGCAACGGCGCCGTTCTGGACCTTATAATCGGCAATTGCTCTTTCAAGCGCCTTTTGAGCCAGCCACTGCACTGTTTCATCAATCGTAAGCACGACATTAAGGCCATCCTGGGCATCAATACGCTTTTCAACCGTAAACGGGACCTCTCTCCCGCTGCCATCCGTCTCACTCAGTATCCTCCCGGGAACACCTTTGAGGTATTGCTCCATGCTAACTTCCACACCATCAAGGCCCTGATTGTCATACCCGGTAAAACCGATGACGTGCGCAGCAAGGTTTCCTCCCGGATAATATCTCTTGGTATCCTCGTCCAGGAATACCCCGCTTATATCCTTCTCATTTATCCATTTCCTTATAGTGTCGCCTACGTCTCTCTCGATCCTTTTTTTAATTGTCTGATAACTTGATTTGGCGGTTATCTTAGAATATACGTCTTCTTTATTAAGATCCAACATCGCGGCGAGATCCTCAGCTATCTCTTCCGGTGTTATACCGGATTTTTCGATATCTTTGGGATTGACTGTGACGGTTTCAACCGATGCGCTGACGGCAAGCGCCTTCCCGTTTGTATCGAATATCGTGCCTCTTCTGGGGCTGATGATCCTGCCGCGGTTCTGATTTTCATAAGCCATATTTTGCAGTGATTGACCTTTTACGATTTGGATGTAACCTGTTCTGAATAATAGTGATATGGTTATAATTGAGAAAATGACGAGTACGGCTAAAAGCCTTTTTTTAACCGAAAGTCCCGGACCTGCCACGTTTTAGCCCACCGCCTCCTTATATATACAATCCGCCTGATCGTCTATGATATCAGCCCGAAGAACTTCACTATCTTGTCGAACACAACTGCAAAAAAGTCGTTTCCGCCGGTTATTTTGCTCTTGTATATATCCGATACCATTGTCACATCCTCTTTCGGGACATTTACATATACGATCTGCGCCCTGTCCGGTTTCTGCATCCCCAGCTGTCCTTCGGCAATCCCCCTGATCTTCTCCCGATCGGTGGACTTGTCGATCACCACTTGCGCATGCATATTTGCAGTCCTGATGCTGTCGTACGTCTTCTCAAGCT
>CAZCKQ010000284.1:0-2175 GCA_964499315.1 uncultured Eubacteriales bacterium
ATGGCCGGCTTGTGGCAGTGATCATGGGCGGTATCGTATGATCCTCCGGAACAGGCCGGTGGGCCCTCGCAGCGGGACCGCTCCGCAACATAGGCATACCCGGCAGGGCAGCCGAATTGAATGTCATGTATACACAGATCATATTGTGCGTTCAAGGCCCCGCCGGTACAGCCAGCGGGCTGTTGGCATGTGCCTCCTTCCAGGGTAAACGCGGCAGGGCAGACGGGCACGCAGGCGTTCGGGGTGAACGTCCTCGACAGGCGGGTGCCGACCTCGTCGTACTCGTACCTTACGCCTCCTGCATCAGGGATTTCCACGGTCGTCAGCCGGTTCAGGTCATCATAGGTATAATAGAGCGTTTCGGCGAAAGCGGGAAAGGCATTGCAGGCGGCGCCGACAAGAACAAATGCAACGAACGATCCCAGGGTCAGCTTGTGGTTCTTCGGTCTTTTTATCATCATTTCTCCTTTTATTTGATGGTGTGTTAAGAGGGACGCCCTTCAATTATTCAATATTCTTTTTTTCCATCAAAGTAATATTCTTTTCTTCGGCAATTTTCTTGCCTCTTAGCACTGCATAACTTATCGAAGAAGAAGCCATATGGAAGCGCCGGGCAAGATCGGTGACAGAAATACCGAGATCATGTACGGCAATATGGCACAGGACATCCCTCGCCTCAACGTATACCTTCTGCTGTCCTTTTGTGAGAATGTCTTCCGGATTCACGCTATAGAATGCGGCTATTCTTTCTGCCAGTATATCAAGAGTGTATCCTTTTTGTTTCATGGCAAATCGTCGTTCAAAAACTTCATTTGCTTCAGTGAGGATTGTGGAGACAAAATCACTGTCTCCCAGTATTCGCTCATCACCTTTGAGGAGCTGTTTCTCATTCCGTATCCCCATCCATCCCTTGTAGCTTCGTATGAGCCCTCCTCCCGCTAGGTCTTGGCGTTTGCCCTGATCGAGCCCGGCTTTTACAAAGGCCGCATATTTATTTCTTCCCATTGCGGGGTATTGCCAAAGGCGTGAAGGACGGAAGACGTGTCCTGCCACGTTCTTTGTCGTATGCCCATAATAGCGCTATGACCGCTATAGGGGTACGAGTTAAAATCGGAAGGGGGAATAATACGTGCCCGCATCGGGTTCAGATGGATATAGCGGACAAGCTCCTTGAAATAGGTGTCTTCCTGACAGATGATGGATTTATACCTGTTTTGAAAGAGCCGGCCTGATCGGTGATGACGATGATTGAAGAAGACGGCGTATCCGGTAAGAAGACGTTTCATAAGTGCGGCTATACCTAAAGGACCGCTTCTGAAAAGAAAATGGGCATGGTTGGGTATGAATACCCAGGCATAGCAGATTGTTTTTGTTTCCGGTAAAAGATGGGCAAGGCGTTCTACGAAATTATCACGGTCATGATCATCGCGAAAGATGTTCCTTCTCTCCAACCCCCGGATTATGACATGATGTAACGCTCCTGCCGTATCGAGTCTGGCGGTACGCGGCATATTAACTAAAAACACCTTGATGAAAAATGATCGTTAATTGAAATATTGAAGGGCGTCCCCCTTTGCCGAAGGGCGTCCCCCTTTGCCCATTTTACTTACGGTCGTCCCTATGCCCTCCGTCTATATGTCGACGTAATGCCCGGGCAACTCTGTCGATTGCTAAGACATTTACCAAAGGAAATAGTAGCATTGCCAAAGTCGCCAGTATTTTGAACTTCAGCGATAAATCCGTAAACCAGATAGGAGCGATCATAAATACAAAACCACAGCTAAGTGCCGTGCTAACAGCGAAAGCTCTGTTTTGAATATTAACCCCTTTCTTCTTTGCTGCGAATAATATTACGCATCCAACGGCAATCGCAAAAATACCACCTACCACCAACATGGTAATGAAATCTTGATCGGATTTTATCTTGAACATATTATTCTCCTTGGAGATCACCAAAAAGTACCGAATGGGAGCCGAAACTCATTGTTCACGGTTGACTGATTTGGTGGTCTGTCGGGCCAAGACTGGGCAGTAATAGTTGACCCAGCAGCCAACAAAGGGGGGTCAACGGCCAAGTGTACCCTTGCCATATTACCAGGTAGGAGTGCTGAAGAAACGTTGACGCCTGCGAGAGCAACATCTCTCCACATTGCCGCCGTCGACATCTCCTGCGGG
>CAZCKQ010000285.1:0-2149 GCA_964499315.1 uncultured Eubacteriales bacterium
AATCTTGTTTTTCGATGACTGCTGCAGTAACGGCTATGTGGGGTATCGTACTTTTAGTTATTTTTATTGGGCGCTGTTCTTGAACGCCCAGCAATCGAGCCTGGCAAAATTGCGATAGAGGGCATTGCGTGCAATGCGGGGAGCGAGGCGTGCAAACCAGAGCACCTAATTCCATCAGGGCTTGGTTATAAGTGCCTGCGATCCGAGAAGGAAGTTGATCCCGGGCAAGCTGCCATAGTCTTTTTTCACCTGCGGCTGTGTTTATTGGATCGGAAATATCGAAAAGGCGGGAGAGTACTCGGCGAATATTTCCATCTAAAGCTGCTTCATCAAAGCCGAATGCAATCGAGGCGATGGCACCTGCTGAATATTTACCGATTCCGGGTAGGCTTTTTAAAGCTCGAGCATTCGCCGGCAACTTGCCATTATGCTCCGTCATGATTTTTTGGGCGGCGCGGTGAATGTTGCGGGCGCGCTGATAATAACCTAATCCTTCCCATACTAATAATACATCTTGTAGGGATGCATTTGCCACATCTTCAACGGTCGGAAAGCGTTCCATCCAACGTTGAAAATAGGGAATGACCGTATTGACCTGGGTTTGCTGGCTCATAATTTCAGAGATCCACACTTTGTAAGGGGTTGGATCCTCTCTCCAGGGTAATTGGCGAGCGTGGTTTGAATACCACTCGAGTAAATTACTGGTGATAAAAGAAAACATGGGGGTATTATCTTTACAATTGAAAACCTGGGCGGGCAGGCACGATTTTATATTTGAAATCTTCTATATAATCCATCAATTGACTTTTTAGAGCGTTCCAATCTGCCGATTTTAGGATTTTTTCCATATTATCCATGCTGGCAGATTGCATGGTAATCATGATTTGTGGCTGATCGCCGAAGACAGTAAACCAGGCGTCGCTTGGTTCCATTCCCATCTTTTGAACTTTTGGAATAAAATCTCGGACAACAAATTCGAAATATTCTTGTTCCCGACCTGGCAATATATCCCATGTCAATAGCAACTTAACTGCCATGACGCAACTCCGTATTATGCATGTTGGTAAGACAGTACCATGACGTGTGTCTCTTCAGGTATCGTAGAGAGGCTGACCTTCAATGTATCTTGCACAGGCACATTGCTTAATCCCATCTCTTTTAGAAATTTGCTGAGAGGCGCTAATTTTATCAGAGAACCTGGTGTTTGATAATGCATAGGGATAACAATGCCCGGTTCGAGTAGGCTGATGACTTCGGCTGCTTTCGCTGCATTTAGCCCTCCATTGACACTTCCCACCGGGACCAGGGCAACATGCACGGTACCCAAAGCTTCTACTTCGGTCTGACTAGGGACGCGCCGCAAATCTCCCAGATGGGCAACCGTGACGCCGTTATAATCGAAAACATACAAAGTGTTGCGCGGTTCATCGGGAGATCTTTTTCCGTATCCGTTGGTTTGTACTCCGGTAATGAATACACCGCCGATTTCATATTCACCTGGTCCAGTTAAGACATGCGATTTTCCCTTAATGGCTTGGGCAAAATTGTGTCCGGGCGCTTCATGGCTGATGGTCACAATATCTGCTTTTAATTTCAAGGGTTCGTAACCAGCCGCCTCATGATCATAAGGGTCGGTTACGACGGTTGCCATACCCCGTTCCATTAAACGAAAGCAGGAATGTCCATACCAGGTAATTTCCATTGAGCCTCCTCAAGCGCAACTGATTATACTTCATCCTTTCATCGATAAGGGATTATTAATAATGATAGAGAATATTTCGCTCATTTATGGTTTCATCACTTTTGAATGCGTTTTTGGTTATGGCATCATTCACGTGCTTGAACCATGACTTTTATCTTCGAATGTTTGGGTCGCATAATGAAAATTTTGTATAGAAACGTATTTGACAGACTCCTAGAATAGCCCTCATTTCCCTGATACAATCTGGATATGTCAAAGGTATTTCGTATCGTTGATTTAAAGGGATTTTTCCTTACTATTATTGCTGGTATTTTCCTCTTATCTTTGTTTTCGACAACTGGAATATTTGCCGGCGTTGATGTAAATCCATCCGAGGTTGAAGCTGCAACGCAGCCTCGGCGGGTCAATATCCCTTACTTTTCCGGGCAGGTAAATTGGGCGCAGTCG
>CAZCKQ010000286.1:0-2134 GCA_964499315.1 uncultured Eubacteriales bacterium
GAACAATATACGCCAATCAACGATATATTCGGTGAGCGGAGCCTCATAATAAAACAGGAAATCCAGCGGGTATTGTACCGATGGGGTATCGGCAGCTTCTGGGCTTACATATCGGCTTTTACAATCTGCACTTTGCTTATGACGATCATTATCATAGCTATTCTCCGAAAGCTTGTGATATCCAGAATAGAGCATTTCAACACCTTTTTCAGCAAACTGTCCCAAAGCAGGAATATCTCAAAAGAACGAATTTGTGTAAAAGGGACAGACGAGTTCGCAAACCTTGGCAAAGCGGCCAACAAGCTGCTTGAGGAGCTTGACTCGGCGCAGAACGAGCTTAAGGCCAACGAGCAGCGACTCAAATCATTAATGGAAGGTACAAACGACGGCTTCTGGGATTGGGATATTCTTTCCGGCAAATTGTATTGCAGCGGCAGATGGATGGAGATACTCGGATATGATGCCGAATCCAGGATAATCGACAGCATCGCGGCATGGATGGAGCTGATACATCCCGACGAGATGAGAAAAGCCAAATCCGACCTTGAAAAATGCATTTCCGGGAAGACAGCATACCTGAACAGTGAGTACAGGATGAAAGACGGATCAGGAAAGTGGAAATGGGTACTCAACAGGGCCAGGGTCGTCAAGAAGACCGACAACGGCGACCCTCTGAGAATGGCAGGCGCATTGTCGGATATAAGTGAACAAAAACAGGCAGAGCAGCAAATCAATTATCTTACCTTTAACGATAAGCTAACAGGACTTCACAACAGGGCCGGTTTTGAAGCTGAGCTCGATAAGCTCAGAAAGACGGTCAACCTTCCGTTATCCATCATCATGGGCGACCTTAACGGTTTGAAGATCGCAAATGATATATTCGGGCATGCAGAGGGGGATAAACTACTTAAGCTGGTAGCCCAGATACTGAAAAAATGCTGCAGGAACAGTGACTTCATCGCCAGATGGGGCGGCGATGAGTATGTCATACTGCTATACAACGCCAGTGAAGAAACTTGTATGAAGATATGCACACGTATCAGACAAGCGTGCAATGAAGTCAAAACGATGCCCGTCAAACCGAGCATCGCCTTAGGGACGGCAACTATGATGGATAACGAAACAGATATTTATGAAATTATCAAAGAAGCCGAGCAACGTATGTACCGCAATAAACTGTTGGAAAGCAAAAGCGCGCGGAGCGCCATCATATCATCCATCATCAGCATGCTTGCCCAAAAAAGCCATGAGACGGAAGAGCACACCATGAGGATACAAAACTTATGTTTGAAATTGGGCAAAGCCGCCAAATTACCTGCTGATGAAATCGACAATCTGGCCCTTCTCGCGACATTGCATGATATCGGAAAGATTGCGATACCGGATAATATATTGTCAAAACCTCGTAAGTTGAATCAGGAAGAATGGGCCATCATGAAAACCCATCCTGAGATCGGGTACCGTATCGCAGAAGCTACGCCGGAACTAATGCATATCGCCGAAGCAATCCTCCATCATCATGAGAGGTTTGACGGCACCGGGTATCCAAGCGGACTTAAAGGAGATAAAATACCTGTCATATCGCGTATATTGGCTATTATTGACGCCTACGACGTTATGACACACAGCCGGCCGTACGCAGCGCCGGTATCAAATGCCAAGGCTCTGGAAGAACTTGAAAAATGTGCGGGAACACAATTTGATCCGGATATCGTCAAGCTGTTTACTACTATAATCAACAAGGAAGAGTTAAAGGATGAATAGATTTCACATCAAGGCATCGATAGCAATTGTTCAGCAAGCAGCCCCGCTTTGCCGACTTCAGCATTTGCAGGGCAAACACCCGGAATAGACGGAAGTATAAACTTCAGGTCGGCGATGATGTCGTTCATGCGCTTTCTGTATTGCTTATATTCATTATACTCTTGGCTGTTTTCAATATCCTTGAGCGCCTTTCGCTCCAACTCCTGTTCCCATACGATTAGTTCTTCTTTTAAAAGCCGGTTCCTGATAGTAAGCCTCTGCATCTCGTCATTAGCTTTCCTTATACGCCGTTTTAACGAACTGAGCCTGATATTGAATTTGATAGGATAAACAAGGTCTTTCATCTGTTCGCGATCACGCGAATACTCAT
>CAZCKQ010000287.1:0-2117 GCA_964499315.1 uncultured Eubacteriales bacterium
AGCTGCTGGCCTGCCTTTCCATAATAATGATGCATCTGAGCAGGTTTGCCGAAGAATGTGTTTTGTGGTCCACGTCAGAATTTGGGTTCATTGAGATGGACGACGCCTTCAGCACCGGCAGCAGCATCATGCCGCAAAAAAAGAATCCGGACGTGACTGAGCTGATCAGGGGCAAGACAGGCAGGGTCTACGGCAACCTCATCGGATTGCTCACGACAATGAAGGGTCTGCCGCTCTCCTACAACTCGGATATGCAGGAAGATAAGGAAGCAGTCTTTGAAGCCATAGACACTGTCAAGGCCTGCCTGCAGATATTCGAGGCGGTATTGCGCACTATAAAGGTAAATACCGCGAGGATGAAGGATGCAGCCGCGGGCGGGTACATCAATGCGACCGACGTGGCCGATTACCTGACCTCGAAGGGTATGCCGTTCAGATCCGCCCATGAAGTGACAGGCAGGATCGTGCTTTTGTGTATAAGCAGGAATATTGAGATAGGTCAGATGACGCTGGACGAATTCAAATCATTTTCCTCATTGTTTGAGGAAGACATATTTGACGCCATCAAGCTGGAAAAGAGCGTCGGCGCCAGGAGCATAAAAGGCGGCCCCGCCGGCGACGCGGTACGCGCGGCTATTTCCGAAGCACGCAAATACCTTAAATCATAGGGACATAACGTAAATCGTTAAAAGCATCAATCGACGGATTTGCGCCGCATACTTTGAAAGCCGCGAGGAATTTAGGCAGCTTGCTAAAACCAATCGCAAAATGCTCATGCATATCGTCAAAAATAAAGCCAAAATACAGCAGATATTCTGACCGAGCGACAGCGAAAAAGAGAGGTGATGCTTTTAAGCATCACCTCTCCTTAATAAATTCATCGTGTTTATTTTTGCTTCACCTTTTTATCCAGGGCTTTTCCAAGGCTGTACCAAGAATCGCGGAGCTTGAACCTGACAGTTTCATCAAGCGTCCTTTCTATGATATCATTCAGGTCTTTACGCATCTGTATATATTCCGTCACATTGAATTCAGGTTTTTCCAGCAGCTTTTCAGTAGCCTCGATCCATTCGGTGATATGCTCGGAGCCGATGAACTTAAACGACGATATCTTTTTCTTCATATGCGCAACTACAAGCTTCACAGCTTTGCGCTTTACATCGACATCGGTCTGAACTTTTTTTACTGTTCCTTTCGGCATAAAAGCAACACTCCCCTAATTGATGACTTCCAAAAAATGAAAATATCGGAAGCCTATATAATCAATGCTATTATAACATACATTGCGTATTGTGTAAATGAACGGGCAAGACTATGCGAGACAATGCCGTGAGACAATGTCTATATATATCTATATTAATATGTGAACAGTTTCCTGCCACGGAGTTTTTCGGTGGAAACCGAGTCTTTTTTTGCTTCAGGCACCGTGAACACCGAGGGATCGCCGTCGCTGACGAATTGATCCGACCTTTTCAGCCTGGCAAGCCACCATGTAAGGTCGCCGTTGACGGGTTCAATACCTTGAGACCTGACCCTGTGCGTATCATATGGATCGAATTTGACACTTATGGGTGAAGGATTCGGATCCCAGCCCACCTGCAGGATCGCCAGATTCTCGTATTGAGTCCCTTCATATTCACCTTTTATCAGATAATCATGGAGTGTTTCGGAGGGTTCGCCATACGGCAGTGAAATTGAACTCATCACATATCCCGGGATCATTTCCGAAATGGTCTTCTGGTTAGCGCCGAGCTGCTTTTGAATTTCGGCGGAAGTCTTCACCTCGGGCAGATGCACGTGGCTATAAGTGTGGTTGCCTATCTCGAATCCTTTATCTATAAGATACTTCAGCCTGTCCTCTATCGTGCCCGCCCCGGGAAATGCCCCATCGCCGAGGTTCACGTAGAAAGTCCCCTCCAACCCGAAATCGGGATGCTCCTGGTAGAATTCCTCCATTACCGCAACTGCGCAGTTCTTGCTTATCTCAAGCTTGCCGTCGTTTTCGACCAGCCTGAACTGGCCTGAGGTACCATCGTCGAAAGTAAAGACCATCGGGATGCATCCGGCAGGGACGTCGATATGGCAGCTGCGATAGTCGCTTAGGCTGATAAGCATGT
>CAZCKQ010000288.1:0-2115 GCA_964499315.1 uncultured Eubacteriales bacterium
CCGGGTTCCAGAATCAGCATCTCAGGTTTAATAGTATACAAAATGAATTGCAAGAAATCAAAAAAAGGCAGAGAAAGACAGATATTAAAATCGAGCATAAGATTGAACCCCAGATACAAGCATTATTTGAAGCAAAAGATATCATATTTGAGAAAATGGATGATCTTGGAGAGAAAGTTGACAAGCTTGTCCATAAAGTGGATAAACATGAATTAGAGATTATCAAATTACGTGGCTAAAACAAAAAACAGAAAGGGGTTGTCCGCCTTAGCGGACGCCCCCTTTTATTGGCAAGCTCTGACGGCGTGCCAATCGGATTTTCGCGATTATTACTTGGTTACAGGATAGTTGTTGCCTGTGTATGACTGGAAAACCTTTTTAACGATGTTGCCGCCGATTTTGCCGGCTTCCCATGATTTGAGGTCTCCATTGTAACCTTGCTTAAGGTTTACGCCAACTTCATTGGCTATCTCATACTTCATCGTGTCGAACTTTGTTACACTCCTGCTATTATTGTCTGCCATTTTTAGTTCCTCCTTCTTGGTTTTATTCGCTAGCTGTGCAGCGTACTCTTATAATCTGTAGTTTGGTGTTTTTTATAACGGGAATTATTGCTATGCAGTGCATGATTTGCAGGGTTTCGCTCCGTGACCTGCAAATTATTCCTTTGCTGTCGCACGCTCGCGGAAAAGCATACTTAGGCCGTACAAACCTGCAAGGCCTACGATGGCATATACTATCTTGCTTCCGATAGCGGTGTTTGATCCGAATATAGATGCTACGAGGTCAAATTGGAATAATCCTATGAGGAGCCAATTAAGAGCACCTATTATCATTAATACCAAAGCCAGCCTGTCCATGGGCATTCTATTCATCTTGTTCATCTCCTTTTCGTATTAAAATGATTTTTCTTTTATTATATCCGCATGATAAATAAAAATTATGAACTATTATCTATGAATTTTTTAATAGCAACGTAAAATGGGTACCAACATATAATGATTATGAGAATGCCAGATATCGGGTATTTGAATATACATGCTGCGGCAAACATATACTACAGCTTGAAAGGAAGTGGATGCGATTGCAATACGTCAGTATCGGTATGAATAAATCTGCAATTGATACCGTAGATTACCTCGCTACTGAATTAAGGCAGAATTTGCGTGGCGATAAAGACTATTGCATCGATAAGGCCGGCACAGACACTGTTGATTCCGGGAATCCCGGTATAATCATAAGATCAAGAAACGGATCCGAATTAAACGAAACTGATGGCAAACTGGTATTATCCATTTCAAACGCATTATCCGAGTTTATTATTAAAAACTATGAAGAAAAGCTGATATCACGCATTATCAATACCAATTACTGCTATTTCAACGGGCCGGAAAAAAAAGAGATCAGGGCAACTGCCTTGAAGATTATCAGAAATGAAGACGGTATACTCATGAACAGTCTTTTTCGGCTGCGCAGAAGGAATATTATCGTTGCGAAGGTGATAGAGTATCTCAAGACCTCCAATATTTTAATCCTTGACGGTTTCATAAATTTTCGTCTGAAGGAATATACCCGCGAACTTGAAGAAATCGTCGACAGGGCGGTCGATGATTATCTGATGGAGCGTGAATATAAAGAATTTATAAGGCTATTAAAATACTTCGTCGATATGCAGGACCCGAAGTACGAAGAAGTAGAGCTTACACAGACTTCAAACAGAAAATACATCCTCACCGATAAATACGGAAAGGATATAACAAGCGAATGCATGCGTGAAATCGGCAGCAGCTCAGGCAAAACCGAACTCAATCATGACGACTTGCTGGTCAGTACGCTAATTACTCTTGCTCCCAAGCGGATCGTGATCCACAACGCGTATTCTTTTAAGAACAGCATGCTTCTTGAGACGATAAAAAGCGTTTTCGCCGGCAAGATACTGATCTGCGGAGGATGTGAAGCCTGCAAGGCATATAATAGGAATGCCAATAAGGAGAGCGATAGTCTGATTGAGTAATTCGCTGCATAAAAAAAACAAAATACGACAATAAATTCTACATATATATTGACATTATTTTCCCGCATGATACAATATATTGTGTAGTGATTACCTGAGGC
>CAZCKQ010000289.1:0-2107 GCA_964499315.1 uncultured Eubacteriales bacterium
GTGTAGACAGGCAGCGTTTCTATGAGAGTAGAATACGCGCTGCGCAAGTGAGGCTGAGATACACCATATTGCGGCATGCCCTGGAAATTGGCGCTGCGGAGGAGCTTGCCCGATATCTGACAGGTATTTTCTATAATTAAACACATTGCGTGTTTCGGTAGCTTAACCACAGGAGGGAATTCCAGGTGCAATATTGCGGAGACTCGGCTAAATACGGCCGATATAAGGAATTTGCGGACGCATACAATTCCGGTAAGGATATCGGCGCTATGCTCTCTTCAAAAAAGCTGTTCGTGCTGGATATGGACGGGACTTTTTATCTTGGCGGCAAATTGTTCAGCGGCTCGCAGGCATTCATTAATAGTGTTGTTGCTTCAGGCAAAGATTTTCTCTTCTTTACGAACAATTCATCGAGGTCCGCTGTTCATTATAGTGAGAAGCTGCGGGGAATGGGGTTTGATATCCCTGCAGGCAAGATAATGACCTCGGGCGATGTGACTATGGATTATCTCAATAAGGCCTTCCCCGGCAAGAGGATATATCTGATGGGCACCCCATCGCTTACGCAAAACTTCATCAAGGGTGGGCTTAATATCGTACAAGATGACCCTGATGTCGTAGTGCTGGGTTTCGATACCTCCATGACTTATGAAAAGATAGCAAAAGCGTGTGATTTCATAACGGGCGGGGCGGTTTTCCTTGCCACGCATCCCGATGTCAATTGCCCGGTTGAAAACGGATTTGTGCCGGATTGCGGAGCAATGTGCGCCATGATCAAGGCTTCTACCGGTATTGGGCCCCAATTCCTCGGCAAGCCATCAAGGCATACCGTTGACGCGATTATTGGAAGAACAGGTTTGAGCAAGGACGACATCGTTTTCGCCGGCGACAGGTTATACACCGATATAGCCATCGGCAGCATACATGGAGCAACTACCATACTGGTGCTGTCCGGAGAGACTGTTCCCGGCGATATTGAAAAAAGCCCGTTCAGGCCTGATGTGGTAGTACCTTTGCTTTCCGATCTTATTCCGCATTTTATTGCGGCGGGTACTGTCAATAATATATAATACTGAAGAAAGAACGCAGTAGATGCGGCGATAGGTCGGAGACCGGGATGGATCTTATAAAAAAACTTACGGAAGAGTTCGGATTAAAGGCCTGGCAGGTGCGCAACACTATCAATCTGATAGATGAGGGCAATACCATACCTTTCATTGCGCGTTACCGCAAAGAAGCAACAGGGGAAATGAACGACCAGCTTCTTAGGGAGTTTAACGACAGATATGGTTACCTGCGCAGCCTTGAAAGCAGGAAGGATGAGATCAGGAAATTGATCGACGCACAGGGTAATCTTACGGATGCTGTGGCGTCGGCTATCGATAATGCCCGGACTCTTCAGGAGATAGAGGACATATACAGGCCTTTCAAGCCCAAACGGCGCACCCGGGGAATGATTGCAAGACAAAAAGGACTTGAACCGCTTGCCGCCGTCATTATGCAGCAGCGCAATGAAGAACAGGACATATATGCGTTGGCATCCGGATTCGTCGATCGGCAGAAGGGCGTCGATACTGTCGATGATGCCATACGTGGCGCAATGGATATTATTGCCGAAGATATTTCAGACGACCCTGGGTCCAGGAAAATAGCGAGATCGTTGACCTTCAGGTTTGGTATCGTCAGGAGTGAGGCAAATAAAGACGAGGACTCCGTATACCGGATGTATTACGGCTATTCGGAGCCTGTATCACGTATTGCCGGACACAGGGTGCTTGCCCTCAACAGGGGCGAAAAGGAAGGGTATCTGAAAGTGTCGGTGGATATGCCCGAAGCTGATATTCTGTTCAAGCTTGATGAGAAGTTCGTAAAAAACCCGCCGGCGGGTTGTTCCCGATATGTCTCAGATGCGGTCAGGGATTCATACGCAAGGCTTCTTGCTCCCTCCGTCGAAAATGAGATCAGGAGCGAATTGACGGATAATGCCCATGAACAGGCGTTAAAAGTATTTGCCCGTAATTTGAGCAATCTGCTCATGCAGCGGCCTTTGAAGGAGATGACCGTCTTAGGCCTGGATCCCGGATACAGAACCGGATGCAAGCTTGCG
>CAZCKQ010000290.1:0-2075 GCA_964499315.1 uncultured Eubacteriales bacterium
GGTTGAGATTCCTGAAATGGAAGTATGGTCTTGAGCCCGTTCCGGAAGAGGTAAAGCCAAAGACTCTTGATGCGTGCAAGATGGAAGACGACTTGATTAAGAAGGCCCTTGCAGGGAAGCTCGTGGAGAAGCCTGCGAAGGCAGCCCCCGAGAAAGGCCCCGGCATCCGGAAGTTCAACGTCTTTGTCGATGACAATTACTATGCAGTCGAAGTGGAGTCCGAAGGCGGCGTGATGGTTTCCGCTCCTGTTGCGGTAGCTCCGAGAGCAGCAGCTCCCGCGGCGGCCCCGAAACCGGCAGCGGCCCCGAAACCGGCGGCAGCCCCGGCGGCAGCAGCCCCAGCGGCAGGCGGCGCAGGCGCAGTATCAGCCCCCATGCCCGGCCTTATCGTTGAAGTGACCTGCAAGGTCGGCGACAAGGTAAAATCCGGCCAGCAGGTGGTTATCCTGGAAGCCATGAAGATGCAGAATCCTCTCAACGCTCCGGTTGACGGCGAAGTAAAGGGCATTTTTGTGAAGGCCGGCGATTCCGTAGCGGTTGGCCAGGTGCTGGTTGATATTGGTTAATGATAAAGATAATTTTCCACTAAGTCCATTCGTGATTAAGGGGGAAATAATCTCTATAGAAAAATGTTAAGAAACTTTTTTTGAGAGAGAGTGATCAAGGGTCACTCTCTCTCCTTTACTCTTAGCAACTGCTGTGAGGTGGTTAATTCTTTACTAAGAATTTTTTATTAACACAGGAGGATATTATTATGGGTCGAAAAAAGATTACAGTTATCGGTGCAGGAAACGTTGGAGCAACCGCCGCTCACTGGGCAGCTATTAAAGAGCTGGGTGATGTTGTTCTGATGGATATTATTGAAGGTATGCCGCAGGGGAAGGCTTTGGACCTCATGGAAGCCGCTCCGATGGAAGGCTTTGATGCAAACGTTGTCGGAACAAACGGCTATGAAGAAACGAAGAATTCCGATGTCGTCATCATTACCTCCGGTATTGCTCGTAAACCGGGCATGAGCCGTGAAGATCTGTTGAAAATCAATTCGGATATCGTCGGATCGGTTGTTGAAAATGTCGTAAAGGCATCGCCAAACTGCTTTATTATCATTGTAAGCAACCCGCTCGATACGATGACATATCTTGCCCTGAAGACCAGCAAATTCCCAAGAAACAGAGTCTTTGGGCAGGCAGGCGCGTTGGATTGCTCCCGCTTCCAGTGCTTCCTGGGCATGGAATTGAATATATCCATCGAAGACATTAAGGTTATGTTATTGGGCGGCCACGGCGATGACATGGTTCCCATGCCGAGATTCTCAACAATCAACGGTATTCCCGTAACCGAATTCATTTCGAAGGAACGGCTTGATCAGATTGTCGACAGGACCAAGAAGGCCGGTGGTGAGATTGTTGCCCTGCTGAAGACTGGTAGCGCATTCTACTCACCGTCACTCGGCGCCGTAATTATGGCGGAAGCTATCCTGAAGGACAAGAAACGCCTCATTCCGAGCTGCGCATATCTCGACGGCGAGTATGGCTTAAAGGATATCTGCTTCGGCGTACCCACCGTTCTCGGCGCCAACGGCATTGAGAAAATTATAGAGCTCAAACTGAATGCTGAAGAACAGGCGGCGTTTGATAAGTCTGCGGCGAGTGTCGCGAAGACGATCGCGGATATGAAAGCTATAAAAGGTCTTAAGTAATTAATGTAAAAGAGTAGTTTTAAAATGAGCCCCCTCGCTTTAATTGGGAGGGGGCTTTTTTATTTTATCGTCTTTCTGACTGCCGCTGACAGTGTATTTGTGAGCAGCATGGCAATTGTCATAGGCCCCACACCGCCGGGTACAGGGGTTATGTGCGAGGCTTTTTCTTCAACCTCTGAATACGCCACATCCCCGATGAGATGACCGTCTTCCATTCTGTTTACACCCACGTCGATCACTACAGCACCGTTCCTGACCATGTCAGCCCTGATCATTTCCGGCTTGCCTGCGGCAGCGATAAGTATATCGGCTCGTTTTGTTACTTCCGCAAGGTTGCGTGTCCTCGTGTGGCAGATTGTAACAGTCGCGTGACGGT
>CAZCKQ010000291.1:0-2075 GCA_964499315.1 uncultured Eubacteriales bacterium
ACAGGATATAAAGGCCGGCAATAATGAAATGGTGTTCGGTATTATCCGTAACGGCAGTTTTGTTTTTGCGGGACCCGATATTAAACTCAGCAGCGATGATATAATAATCGTTGCTGAGCAAAAATAAGGAGTATGATATGCACATAGTGATTGCCGGCGGCGGAAAGCTCGGTTTTTATCTGGCAAAGACGCTTCTGCCTTACAAGCATAAGGTCATTGCCGTAGAGCCACAAAAAGAGCTTTGCGAGAAGATTGCAAACGACTTGAACATTCCTGTCATAAACGGGGATGCGACTACATTGGATGACCTTTCAACTGCGGGGGTCCAGACTGCCGATGTCTTTATCGCGGTCACTGGGCGCGATGAGGACAACCTGATCGCATGCCAGCTTGCAAAAAGAAATTTCGGAGTAAAAAAGACCATAACCAGGGTCAATAATCCGAAAAATATATCTGTTTTTGAGAAACTCGGAGTCGATATAGTTGTAAGCAGCACATCCATCATTGCCGATCTGATCGAGCAGGAAGTGGATTATCACGGCCTCAAGACGCTTATTAAACTTAAGAACGGCAAAATCGTACTCAA
This sequence comes from uncultured Eubacteriales bacterium, assembly GCA_964499315.1. Lineage (GTDB taxonomy): Bacteria > Bacillota > Clostridia > Acetivibrionales > CAYWGM01 > CAYWGM01. The sequence continues at coordinate 587 of CAZCKQ010000291.1, forward strand.
CGAGATATTGATAAACGAAGGCTCGTTTGTATGCGATAAAAGCCTGAGGGATCTTGATATCCCGAAGGACTGTGTCCTTATTTCCGTCATAAGGGACGAAGAGGTCATCATTCCTAACGGTTTCACTGTCTTGAAGGCAGGCGACTATATCATCGTGGTATCGTCCATAGCAGACCAGGAGGAACTCAGGGACTTTTTTGTAGGAAAAGCCAAATGATCATCCGACGACTATCTTGCCTTCCGGTATCACAACGTCGTCAGACCGTTTGGTATTGCGCAGGGCAAGGGCGATTGCAAAAGTAAGCGGACCGACGCGCCCGAGGAACATCATCATCATGATCAATATCTTGCTGATGCTGTGAAGGCTCGGTGTGAGACCTGTTGACAACCCCACCGTACCGAATGCCGATGTCACTTCATAAAGAATATCGACAAACGGCTTGCTTTCTATGGCGAGAATGACCGTAGTAACCGTTATTACCAGAATTGCGCTTAATCCCGCTATTGCAAGCGCTTTTGCCACGATATTAGCCGATACCCTTCTTTTGAATATAATTGTCTCATCGGTGCCTTTTATCTGTGAAATGACCGCAAACAGCAGTACTCCAAAAGTCGTAACCTTTATTCCGCCTCCTGTCGAACCTGGAGCGGCGCCTATGAACATCAGGATGACGGTCATGACTTTTGATATCTCCGTCATATCGCTAAGCGGAAGTGAATTGTATCCTGCCGTCCTTGGAGTGACGGCCTGAAAAAACGATGCGTTCAATTTGCCGTACAGGTCGAGTTTGCCCATTGTAGCAGGATTACCGGACTCAAAAACAAAAAAGAACACAGAGCCGAATAGCAGAAGGCATGCCGTTATTACCAATACCAATTTCGTATGAAGGACCAGAGAGCGTCTTTTTCTGTATTCGAACAGGTCCTTCCAGACTATGAACCCCAATCCTCCGATAATTATCAGCAAAGGTATCGTATAAATCACGAACGGATCGTTATTGAATTGTGTCAAGCTATTAAAATCACCCAGACCCATTATCCCCATCAGATCAAAACCTGCGTTACAGAACGCTGAGACAGAATGGAACAGGGCGAGGTACAGGCCGGCAGGCCCGAATCTCGGTATGAAACTGGCTGATAGGATAGCAGCCCCTGCGAATTCGATTATCAAGGTCAGCACAACTATGTTCCGTATGAGCTTAATAACACCCTGAAAACTGAAATCGCCGACTGATTCCTGGGCGAGAAGCATGCCTTTCAATCCCACCTTGCGTCCCAATATCGAAGAAAAGAATGTTGCAAGCGTTATGATTCCAAGACCTCCGATCTGGATGCAGAAAAGGATCACCAACTGACCGAATAATGTCCAATGGTTATACGTATCCACCACAAGCAGACCTGTAACACACGATGCCGACGTCGCCGTAAACAGCGCATTGAGAAAGCCTATGCCGCTGCCGCCGCGCGAAGCCGCCGGAAGCGAAAGGAG
>CAZCKQ010000292.1:0-2072 GCA_964499315.1 uncultured Eubacteriales bacterium
CTCCTGCCGGGCGGCTGGCCCGCGCTACCAGGTGTCGTCGTCCTCGTCATCCGGTCCGCCGCGAATGCCGCCTTTGCTGTCTTTAGCTTTGCCCTCCTCTTTGCTTTTGCCGTTATCCTTGTCTTTGTTGTTATCCTTGTCTTTGTCGTTGCCCTTGCCTTTACCCTTGCTTTTGTCTTTATCATCGCGGTCTTGCAGTTTCATGTCCTTGCGGATCTTTTTAATCGATTTCATTATATCCTTGACACTTTTATCCTTGAGTTCATCTTGCTTCTGCGTGGGATCAAGATCCACCAGTCTGTCGATCAGATTGAGCTTGCCCGGGGATATGCCCATGCCCATTGCTGCGTCGCGCCTCTGGACGGAAGTGTTATCAACAAAGAGGTCGGCTTTGACTTTTGAATCATTAAGCTCTTTATTGGCGTCTTTTTCGATCTCTTCCTTGATACGTTCCACCTTTTTGGAATTATTGCCGAAGACCGTCAACACTACTGTATTATCGCTCTTCGTATCGATTATATAACCTTCGGCGACCGCATTATCCAATAATTCATCAACCGTCTCTGTAATGTCCCTGTTAATGAACGATCCTGCGCCGATTATCTTCCAGCCGTCGTCATTCAGTCCTTTGACTTTAATGACCCGATCATAGATGTTAATCGAGATTTCTACGCTGGGATTGATATCGAGGTTGACGTAACTGTAAGGGGTAACGTAACCATATACGCCGAGGCCAAGGCTGACAATGAAGACGCACATCGCTGCTGCCGCGGCTATGCGCATTCTGCCGCCGCGCCTGTATTCCCGCTTGCCTGAAATCGCCGTCATAACGGCCTCGATCATAGCGGCCGCCGTCATACGGACGTCTGCTATATTTATCTCATATTCATACCCGACGCGATACTTGCCGTTATTACGTATTTTTATGAAATCGCCGTTCGCGCCGAGCGCAATCGCATATCTTTTGTTTACCTCCGTAATTATTGCCCTCATTTGATCACCAACCCCCGTTTACTTTATATAATCACTTATATACTGATAATCGCCTGTCCTGATAATTATCATTGCTATAATATATTTTCGAGTGCGCTCGATGATTTTTCGGGGTACCTTCAGCTGTTCCGCCAATTCCGCAACAGGAAGCTGCCTCTTGTCCCTGATGTGAAAAAGGAGGTCCTGCCTGAACATCAAATACCGGACTATCTCGCGGCAGGCTTTGCGCGTACGGTCATGCCTGGGCGATACGCGCGCAAGGTCGGCAAAGCTTATGCCCCAACCCGATAGCTCTTCTTTCAGCTGGGCTATCTCCAGCCGCCGGTATTCGCTCACTTCATCCTCAAAATATTTCTGCCGTGAGACTTCATCCGTCGGATCGGCCCAGCCGTCTTCACCGGCATCTGAATCAGAGCCTGCGCCGCCTGCACGTCCGTTGCCGGTTGCGCCACCGCTTCCGTTTCCCGCTCCCGATCTCGTTCCTGCCCCCGTTCCCGTTCCTGTCGAACGGCCGGATAATGACATGGCTGCGGTAAATTTGTTCTCTTTACGGAAATAATCGATAAGCCTGCGTCTGATCACGCCCTGAGCAAAAGAAAGGAAACTGCCGCGTCCACGGTCATAGTGGTTTATGGCTTCAAGAAATGCCGACAATGCGATGCTGAGCTCATCATCGACCCCATAACGGACATAATGCCCCGCGGTCCTTTCAGTACAAGCAGCAATAAAAGGTTTGTATTCTTCGATGAATCTGTCGATCTCACTGTTGTTGCCCTTGATGGCAACCACCCTGTCGTTCACATGAACCGGTAATGGCATCATTGGTATGCCTCTTATGTATCTTATTTCACTTCAACGGCGCACAAAAAAAGGTTTCTTTTAGTTTAACATAAAATAATTACCGATAGAAGCGATTTGCGATTTCCCATAACGCTCAGCTCTGCATACGATTCAGTATCTCAGTATCCTTGGTGCAGTCAACTGTGCAAAATTTGAAGTAATGCATAAAATAATGGTAAATCATACCATGAGAACTGTACATTATTTAAGAAATTGGACAATTTTAGCTCTAAAACAGC
>CAZCKQ010000293.1:0-2054 GCA_964499315.1 uncultured Eubacteriales bacterium
CGAAGGATCTGAAGAATTGGAAGCTGGGCGCGCGCCCATTGAACAGATTATCCCAGCTGAATATGACCGGAAACCCTGATTCCGGCGGTGTCTGGGCGCCATGCCTGTCTTATGACAACGGCGTTTTTTATCTGATATTCAGCGACGTCAAGGGAGGATCCAAACCAACATGTCTTGATGTACATAATTACCTTGTCACGTCGACAGACATTTGCGGCGACTGGTCCGACCCGATATTTCTGAACAGCAGCGGGTTTGACCCCTCGCTTTTTCACGACAGCGACGGCAGGAAGTGGCTTGTCAACATGAGCTGCGATTACGGGAAGGGCAAAGGCTGGTTTGGAGGCATCCTGCTTCAGGAGTATTCTACTAAAGAAAAAAGGCTGGTCGGTCCGATCAAAAACATATTCAGGGGTACGGAGCTCGGTCTGACCGAAGGTCCCCACCTGTATAAAAAGCATGGTTATTACTATCTGATAACGGCCGAAGGAGGAACAGGGCTTAATCATGCCGTTACGGTGGCCCGTTCCAGGAATATTGACGGTCCGTATGAGGTGGATCCTCAAAATCCCATATTGACTTCAAGGTACGACCCGGAGCTTTATATCCAGAAAGCGGGACATGCCGATTTTGTGGAAACGCAAAATGGCGAAGTATATATGGTTCATCTCGGGGCCAGGCCGCTTAAGAGAAAAGGCGTATGCACACTCGGCAGGGAGACCTGTATTCAAAAGATGGTGTGGACAGAGGATAAATGGCTCCGCTGCGCACACGGGGGTAACAAGCCCCTCGCGCGGGTGCCCGCGCCTGTCCTGCCGAGGCATGAACAGGCGCTTGAATGTGAAACCGAAGCGACAAGAGATGATTTTGACGGAGATAAGCTGAATATCCACTTCCAGACGCCCCGTATCCCGTTGGGAGAGGATATGCTTTCTTTAAAAGCCAGACCGGGCTATCTGAGGCTTACCGGGATGGAATCCCTCTGTTCAAGATTTTGTCAGACCCTAGTGGCGCGCCGGCAGCAGGCTTTTTGCTATACCGCTGCAACATGCGTCGAATTTAACCCTGATAATTTTAAACAGATGGCCGGACTCACCTGCTATTATAATTCCCGCATTTATCATTATCTGTATATCACTCGTGAGGAGACGGGCAAATGTCTGGGGATACACACGTGTGACAATGATGTTATAACCTACCCTCTGGAAGAGAATATTTCCCTGGAAGGGTGGGACAGATGCTACCTCAGGGCGACAGTCGACTATGATATTCTCAGGTTTTATTATTCCCGTGACGGCAAGGAGTGGATAAAAGCCGGACCCGACCTGGACGCAAGCATATTATCGGATGAGCATAGGAATCTGGGATGGGGTTTCACCGGCGCTTTTGTGGGCATATGCTGCCAGGACATGTCGGGGCAGCGCAAATACGCCGATTTTGACTTCTTTGAGTATATTGAGCGCGATCCGGATAAAGATTAAAATTGGCTTCATAAAATCCACACAAATCTGCGGTATATTTCTATGTATTCACATAGAAGGAGATTTGTATGGATCGCAGAATTTTATTCAGGGTATTGCAGATTCACGGTATGACTTCCTCCGGAAGTGAATCGAAGATCGAGGACGTTATCAGTGCGATCAATGGAGTCGATCGTATAAAAGCGTCGTTTGATAGCTCAAATGTCTATGTAACGTACAATGGCAATATAACAAAACTTGCCGTAATAATCGGCGCAATTGAACGCCTCGGCTTTACTGTCCTGAATAACCCGTCGGCGGCAGAGACGCCTGGGGCGTTCAAGGCGCAAGGGGCAACGAATGGGCAAGGCCGATCGGGTGATACCGTCGAAGAAACCCTCAGTATAAGCGGCATGTCCTGCGCAGGCTGCGAAGAGAGGATAGAAGACAGGCTGAAAGAATTGGACGGCGTCATCGCAGCCAAAGCAAGCTATGCCGATTCCTCTGTAAAAGTGTCTTATAATCGAAAATCTGTCAGTCCCGAAAGGATCATAGAAACAATTGAAAACATGGATTACAAAGTCAAAAACAAAA
>CAZCKQ010000294.1:0-2013 GCA_964499315.1 uncultured Eubacteriales bacterium
CAAATACTGTGTCTTTATGGCTTTCCCCATAGGTATACGCATTTCCACTCTTCGCGTTTAATCCGCTGATTTCGACCATGGAAACCCCCATACCCGCAGTTAAATAGGGTGTTACAACATTTTCAATCTTGAATAATTCGAGGTAGCCGTTAAACAACAGAGCAAGATTTCGAATATCACCCCACGATTCATTTTTTCCACCCGAAACGCTGATTGTATCTATTGCATTTCTTTGGTATGAAATTTCTGCTTCAGCCCTTCCATAATCAAAACCAAACCCAACAGCCGCTGCGCCGGCAAATCCAGATTTATATTCAATAGCGCCCGATGAGGTACCGATCGACGTACTAATCGTGGTATCCGTATTTTGAGCCATGGCGTAACCCAAATTAGCGCTGATATATATTTTATTATCCTTTTTTTCGACGATCTCCGGCTTACTATCGGGTTCTGTTACTTTAGTGGCTTGATCAGACTTTCCATCAGGAGGTTGAACGCCTTGCGTATCCTGAGCAAACAAAACGGAATTTAACGATAATACAAAAATAACAATGGAGAGATAAAAAATAATTTTTGCTGTTGTTTTCATCATTCCCCCTTGGACTGGATATTGAGTTCAAATCTTTGAACGCCTGTTTGAACAGTTGATTAGTAAATATCATATAATTTATTAGAATTCTATGACAAAATAAATGAGTTTCAACATCAGTGATAACGTCAAGCATGTGGCATATATCAGGCAATGGATAAACTGCGCGTGCTGAATCCATCATCGCAATTTGTCAAAAACGCCATGAACGTCCGATGAAAATCTATATTGCCCCCATTTATCGCCAAGATTTCATTGACACACCAAACCGATTGCTCTACATTCTGACCGTCAATAACGAATGTCTTATCAATTGGTCACCATTTTATTTTAAATTGGGAGATTCTCATGAAATTCATCGGGCTTGACAGCAAGGAGGAAATAACCCGCCGTTTTGCCGACCACGTCAATCCAGGGAAAGTGGAGACTTTCCAGTCCTATAACATGGCTTTCGTCTTCGGCAGACGCGAGGGGCCTTATATCTGGGATGCCGCGAACGGTAAAAGGCTTATCAACTGTCACTGCAACGGCGGCGTCTTCAACCTTGGCCATGCCCACCCACAGATCGTCGGGGAACTTCAGGAAAGCCTCAAAGAACTCGATATCGGCAACCATCATCTCATCAGCGAGCAGCGTGGCAGGCTCGCTGCAAAGCTCGCTGCATTGATGCCCGGCGATATCGATTGTACCGTTTTCGGCGTTGGTGGCGGCGAGGCGATCGATCTCGCCATCAAGCTTGCACGCGGCACGACCGGCCGACAGATGATCATCTCGGCAAGCGGCGGCTACCACGGACACACAGGGTTCGCCCTCGCCACAGGTGACGAGCAGTATCGGGCAGCGTTCGGCCCCAATCTCCCCGGGTTCCTGCAAATCCCCTTCGATAATGTCGGTGCGCTCGAACAGATGGTTGACGACACGACCGCCGCAGTCATCTTTGAAACAGTGCCGGCGACCCTTGGGATGCCCGTGGCCAGCCCCGACTTCTTCGCTCATGCGCGGAGAACCTGCACGGAACGAGGCGCCTTGCTCATTATCGATGAAGTACAGGCGGGACTCGGCCGGACCGGCAGGCTCTGGGGCATTGAGCATTTCGGGATTGTGCCCGATATCGTCGTGATCGGCAAAGGGCTCTCCGGCGGTATCTACCCCATGAGCGCCACCTGCTACCGCAAGGAATTCGCAAGCTTCTTCCGAAACAATCCCTTCATTCACATCTCCACATTCGGCGGCGCGGAGGTCGGATGTCCGGTCGCCATGAAGGTCTTGGAGATCTCTTCCCAACCGGAGTTCCTCGCCCATGTGAACGAACTTGCCGCTGTATTTCAAGATGGATTTGCCAAGCTCAAGGCGCAACATCCAAAAATAATGGTCGGTTTGAGACAGCTTGGGCTCATGATGGGTGTCGAGATGGTCAATGATCT
>CAZCKQ010000295.1:0-2011 GCA_964499315.1 uncultured Eubacteriales bacterium
AGGGGCCACGCAGCCTTGAGATGCAGGTGTACGGATCAACTTTCCTCTTCAGTTCAGAGCAAGGCAGAATGTACTTGTCACACTCGCAGCCAGACCTGATTATGTAAATGTTTTTCTTGGAAGGATCGGCGCTTTTCTCATGGATAACAAACTTGGCGACGGATCGGGAGCGGGAGAAATGGCCGTAATCTCATCACAGAACTGGGTAACAGGATTATCGGCGCGTAATCCATGGCAGACAAAAGTGATAGCGGCCAGCCTCAGACATCATAACCAGCTCGATCTGCTTGCCGGTGCAGATGTATTTACGATGCCTCCGAAAGTGGCGGCAGCAGGAAAGAAAGAGCTTAGCGGCAATTTCAGCCTCCGGACACATGAAAATTACGATGTGAATCTATATCAGTCGGCAAACGACGCCCATATTGAAAAATTCTGGGAAGTCGACGACAGGGTACTCCAGCTTGGTGAGCGGCTCTCTGTTAAAATGCCATCTACGGGTCAGGAGCTTATACGTATCGCCCATAGCGAGGGTTGTGAAGATATGTTCCCGATGCTCTCAAAAGAAGAAAAGGATATAATTGTACACGATGGGAAGATACCGGTTTACTCAAAATGGCAGGAGAAGATAAGGGCTGGTAAGATTGCCCCTGATACGCTGCTTACGCTTGCCGGTCTGGCCTCATTTACAAAGGATCAGGAGATGCTCGACCAGCGTATCCTGGGAATAATCGGCTGATCAGACAGATCTTTGCCTGGCAGTTTCGTAGAGAAGTATTCCGGCTGCCACCGATACATTCAGGGATGCAATATTACCTGTCATCTGTATTTTAACGCTCTGGTCGGCCAGCGCAAGAAGTTCCCTGCTAATGCCTTTATCCTCGGCGCCCATTATTATCACAACAGGACCTTTCAGATCGGCCTCTGAAATTTCGAGCCCCGATTTTTCAGTTGCAGCAATCACCTTCAGACCCGATTGTTTCAGGAATTCAACAGAGCGGACTATGCTTTTTTCGCGGCACACAGGAAATGAATGGAGTGCTCCTGCAGAAGTTTTTATCGCATCAGCGGTGATCCTCGCAGATCCTTTTTCAGGTATCACTATCCCGTGTGCTCCGAGACAATCGGCGCTTCTGACTATGGCGCCGAAATTCCTTACATCCGAAACTCCGTCAAGGGCTATGATCAGCGGGTCCTCGCCTTTTTCAAAGATCATCGGGAGAAGATTTTCAACCTTTTGAAATTCAATTAGCGACAGCCATGCCAGCACTCCCTGATGGTTTTTACGTGTCACAAGCTCAATCCTCTCAACAGGGACTATCTGAAAGGGGATATTGAATTTCCTGACTTCAACCATCAGTTCATGGTATAACGGACCCTGAAGGCCCTGACGAACAAGCAGCCGCTCAACAGGCTTTCCTGCCTTTATTGCTTCAATAACAGGCCTCAGGCCAAAAATGCAATCAGATTCCTTTTGCATGGTTAAAGATCTTCGGGATTATCGAGACGGAAAACAATGCCTTTCCTCCATGACGCAATTGCTTTGTCCCAGTATGTTACAAGGGTTTCACTCCTGCTGAGGTAAAAGTCGTTCTCCGAGTACTTGTTCTGCCTTGTCCTGAAATTGAACCATATATAGTCTTCCTTCAGATGTACCCTTCCTCCCCATGTTGATTTTATGACAGGCTTGCGGTAACCCCAGCTCTCACCGTCATTGCTCTTGTAGACCTTGTCGGGAGGTCCGTAAATTGTATAGATCATCCCCCGTTCGGTTCTCCATCCTTCCTTGAAAGATGTGAAATAATAGTTCGAATATAATATTCTTGTATAGTAAATCCTTATAAGCTCTCTCGACCTGTCGACATTTCCGCCGCATTTTATCCAGAATTCATCGAGTGCGACCTTGGACCGCGTGGATGCCCGCATTGAATTCATCTCATCCTCTGAAGCAAGATATGCCAGCGGTTCAATCATTACCTCCGGAGAATTCATAGTGGGGTAAGCATCTCCGAAA
>CAZCKQ010000296.1:0-2002 GCA_964499315.1 uncultured Eubacteriales bacterium
CGACAAGATCGCCAGAAAGTCAGAGAATCCTTCCATCACAAGGGATGTCAGCGGCGAAGGCGTGCAGCAGGCATTGCTGAAGATACTGGAGGGGACCGTCGCGTCGGTACCGCCGCAGGGCGGCAGGAAACACCCTCACCAGGAATTCATCCAGATAGACACGACCAATATCCTTTTCATCTGCGGCGGCGCGTTCGAGGGGATCGACAAGATCATCCAGAACAGGATCGGGCGCAAAACCATGGGATTCGGCGCCAAGATAGAAACATCGAGGGAAAAGGACTTAGGTGAGATATACAGGCACATAATGCCGCAGGATCTGCTGAAGTACGGTCTGATACCCGAATTCGTAGGCAGGCTTCCCATCATCGTGACATTGCATCCGCTCGACAAGGAAGCCCTGATAAAGATACTGACCGAGCCGAGGAACGCCTTGGTCAAGCAGTATCAGAAATTATTCGAGATGGACGACGCGCTGCTTGAATTCATGCCGGATGCGCTGGATGCCATCTGTGATAAGGCCATGAAGAGGAATACCGGCGCCAGAGGTCTGCGGGCAATCCTTGAGGAAGTCATGCTTGACGTGATGTACGATATCCCTTCGTCCACCAATGTGGAGAAGTGCATTATAAACCGGGAAACGATCGAAAAGACGGCATCTCCGGAACTCATCCTGAATGAAAACAGGAAACCGCTCAGGAAAAACCCCGGCAGGAGGCCGAGAATCAAAAAAGAATCGGTATCATAAAAAAAGTACGATGAGCAGATAATAATCCTGAAACGGGTTTTGATTTGTTTCAGGAGGATATTACATGCTTACTGCAGCATTTTTTGTGATACAGTTTGTTTTCTCAGCGATAATCGGCATCTATTTCCTGAATTTGCTCAAATCACAGCAGGGTAACAAGAGCGCTGTCGAAAAGGAATCAAAAAAAGAGCTCGAAAAACTGAATAAACTGAAAGAAATCAAGCTCAGCGAGCCGCTTACCGAGAAGACAAGGCCGACGAGATTGTCGGATGTCGTCGGGCAGGAGCAGGGGCTTAAAGCGCTGAGGGCTGCGCTGTGCGGACCGAATCCGCAGCATGTCATCATCTACGGGCCTCCCGGTATAGGAAAAACGGCTGCGGCCAGGGTGGTCCTCGAAGAAGCCAAGCGTATGCCCGGGTCGCCGTTCAAAAGAGATGCGAAATTCGTTGAGATCGACGCAACGACGTTGAGGTTCGATGAAAGGGGCATCGCAGATCCTTTGATCGGCTCGGTGCACGATCCGATATATCAGGGCGCCGGCGCGTACGGTGTCGCCGGGATACCTCACCCCAAGCCCGGGGCGGTCACTAAGGCCCATGGCGGAATACTTTTCATCGATGAAATAGGCGAATTGCACCCGGTTCAGATAAACAAACTCCTGAAGGTCCTTGAAGACCGGAAGGTCTATTTCGAAAGCGCATATTACAGTTCCGAGGATACCAATATCCCGGCCCATATACACGAAATCTTCCAAAAAGGGCTCCCGGCTGATTTTCGGCTTGTCGGGGCCACGACGCGTACGGCTGAGGAAATACCTTCGGCAATCAGGTCGAGGTGCATCGAGATATACTTCAGGCCTCTTTTCTCCGGGGAAGTATCGCTCATTGCGTGTAATGCGGCTTGTAAAGGCGGATTCAGGCTTGATGACGGATGCGGGGAGTACATCGCAAGGTATGCGCTTAACGGCAGGGATGCGGTAAATATACTCCAAATAGCCGGAGGCGTCGCGATGCTTGACGGGCGGAGCGGCATCATGAAAAAGGACATTGAATGGGTGATCGAATTTGGTCACTACAGCCCCCGTATCGACAAAAAAGCCGCAGCCGCCGAACAGGTAGGATGCGTCAACGGGCTCGCGGTCTTCGGCAATTGCAACGGTATAGTCATTGATATCGAGGTCTCTGCGTTTGCAGCTTCCGGACGCAAGGGTGAAATCAAGGTCACCGGCATCGTTGAAGAAGAGGAGATCCGCGG
>CAZCKQ010000297.1:0-1991 GCA_964499315.1 uncultured Eubacteriales bacterium
ATATCCCTGAATTCCAGCGTCAGTCTAAGCTGTCTGGGGTCGATGCAGTCATATTCGATGGCATATGCGCTCCTCATCACCACCGCATTCTCAAGACCGGGCAGCGTCCTTATCATTTTTAGCTGGACGTCTTCAGGAAGACTGGTCGACATGCCCTGAAGATAGACTTCTTCGGTATCGGCTCCCATAGGCTCGACGAATACCTGATGGCTTTGCCTTTCCGGGAACCTTACCACCTTGTCTTCTATGGACGGGCAATACCTGGGCCCGACGCCCTCGATAGATCCGCTGAAGAGCGGCGACCTATGGAGATTCTCCTTTATTATCCTGTGCGTTTCGTCGTTGGTATAAGTCAGCCAGCAAGCAACCTGATCGATATGGATATCCCCTGATTCAAATGAGAAAGGAACAATCTTCTCATCTCCGGGCTGGATCTGCATCTTTGAAAAATCGATGCTCCGCCTGTTGAGCCTGGCCGGTGTGCCCGTCTTGAATCGCAGCAAGGAAATGCCGAGTTCTCTAAGGCTACCGGATAAACGATTGGCCGGAAACAGTCCGTCGGGACCTCCGCTGTAGCTGATGTCCCCAATTACTATCCTGCCGCCGAGATACGTCCCTGTTGCAAGTACTAAGGATTTACATTCGTATATCGCGCCTGTATGCGTAATGATGCCCGACACTTCCCGTCCGTCAGACAGAATTTCTACCGCTTCGGTCTGCCTGATATCCAGGTTGGGCTGGTTTTCGAGTATCCTCTTCATCTCCATCTGGTACCGCCGCCTGTCCACTTGCGCTCTGAGCGAATATACCGCAGGTCCTTTTGCCTTGTTCAGCATCCTTGACTGTATGAAGGTCCTGTCGGCAAGCCTGCCCATTTCCCCCCCCAAAGCATCTATCTCACGTACGAGGTGGCCTTTGGCGGTGCCGCCGATGCTCGGATTGCATGGCATGTTGGCGATACTGTCAAGATTAATGGCAAGAATAAGCGTCCTGCAGCCCAGTCTTGCTGCGGCGAGAGCGGCTTCGCAGCCGGCATGCCCTGCGCCTGCCACAATTACATCGTAATATCCTGCATGGTATGTGGTGTTCCTATTTTCCAATGCAAAACCTCTCAAAGATCCGGTCTATGATTTCTTCATTCACGTTTTCACCGGTAATGGCAGCCAGGCTGTCGACGGCCTGCCTGATATCGATGGTCATACAATCGAGCGGCATTCCGGACTCATAAGACCGCATCGCGGTATCAATCGAGCAAATTGCGGAATCTATCAGTGTTTTATGTCTGAGATCAATCAAGACGGGTAATTCGGGCGCCTGCCCGGCGGGAAATAATCCGGTCACCGCACTTAAAAGCTCATCCATTCCCGTCCCATCTTTCATGGATGTTCCGATTACGGGTATTCCCGCAGAAGACGCGCAAACATTCGAATACACGCGGGAAATGATGTCGTTGCGTTCGTGTTCATCCAAAAGGTCTATTTTGTTGACAAGAATGATGATATTCGTATGACCTGCCGCATCAGCCGGCAGCCTTTGCTTAACCCGGTCCAGTATCTCCAGGTCTTCGGAGGTCAGGCCAAGCAGCGCATCGAGGATGAACACGGCCAGATCGGCCGTATCAACGGCCTTGAAGGCGCGGTCGACGCCGAGCTTCTCGATATATTCCTCCGTATCCCTGATACCCGCGGTATCGGTCACTTTTACCGGTATGCCGGATATATCGATGTATTCATCTATCGTATCCCTCGTAGTGCCCGGTGTGCTGGCCACTATCGCGCGATCGTTCCCCGCGAGTTCGTTGAAAAGGGAAGATTTGCCTGCATTTGGCCTGCCGACGATGACAAGGCGGAGCCCTTCCCTGATGATCCGGCCTTTGTAAAATCCGGCTGAAAGGGATTCCAGCCCGCTCCTGATTGCGGGAAGCGCAGAATATACTTCCTGAGCGGTTATATCGCCCGTATCATGTTCAGGGTAATCAATAGATGCTTCTA
>CAZCKQ010000298.1:0-1989 GCA_964499315.1 uncultured Eubacteriales bacterium
CCATCACCACGCCGCCGTCGGCAGCCAGTATCTTGACATTTGCCTTCTGGTAGCCTACATCCGTCCTGACCTGCTCGCAGCACCTCATTGAGGCAAAAGAGGCAAAAGTGGTGGCCATGACGGTCTTCCCCGCAAGCGCCATTCCGGCTGCTATACCTATGAGATTCTGCTCCGCGATTCCCACATTGAAAAATTTATGAGGATATTTCTGTCTGAATGTGGTTATTCTTGTCGCATCAGACAAGTCCGCCGTAATGACGACGACATCGTCGGTATTCTCCCCTATATCCATCATTACCTGTCCGAAAGCCCCTCTCGGGCCAATTTCAGACCAATACTTGATATTAGCGTCATTTATTTGCAACATGGTTTCAAATCCTCCCCATTTTCGTCATATCCTAATTCCCTGAGGGCGCTTACATATTGTTCATGAGTAAGCTTATTATGATGCCATAAGTTGTTGCTTTCAAAGAATGAAACGCCTTTGCCCTTGATCGTATGGGCAATTATGACATACGGCACTCCGAAAGGCCTGTTCCTGATATGTAAGGCATCCAGGATCTGGCTCACATTATGGCCGTCGATCTCCCTGACATGCCATCCGAAGGTCTTCCATTTCTCCGCCAGGTCTCCGAGATACATGATCTCACGGCTGAGACCGTCACTCTGGAGGTTGTTTCTGTCTACTATAACAACCAGGTTGTCAAGCTTGAACTGGACTGCGGACATGATGGCTTCCCATACCGAACCTTCATCGCATTCGCCGTCGCCATGGTAAACGTATATGGTATGCTCTTTCTTATCCATCTTGGCTGCAAGCGCCATGCCGACCCCCAGTGAGAGTCCATGGCCCAGAGAACCCGTAGAAGTCTCGATCCCATGTTTGAGATTGATGCTGGGATGCCCAGCCAGAAAGCTGTCTTTAGTCTCGAACGTTTTGAGATAATCCACCGGAAAATACCCTGCTTCAGCCAGCGCGGTATAATAACCCAGAACGCCGTGCCCTTTGCTCAGAACCAACCTGTCCCTGTCCGGCCAAGTCGGGTTTTTCGGATCGTGTTTCATCACTGCGAAATACAATGTCGCCATAATCTCAGCCATGGAATATCCAGGTCCCAGGTGCGCCCCGTTGGAACCTGCGACAAGCGCCATGTCCAGCGAATGCTTCCGCATCAGTCTTGCTTTTTCAGCAATCCTTTTAACCATCATATCATGTGTCTCGCCCATAATGCTTTTTTCCCTCCTAAATGATTTAACAATGCTACTATACCAACATCACAAAAGCTTGTCAATTTAAGCTTTCAGAGTATTTTTTGCATATGATACTCCTGTGTCCCGAGCCCTCTTTTCTCAAGCTCGTTCAATTGTATAAACGGATTGCGGCCGTGCAGCCTTTCAAACAGATGGCCTTCCGTCCCCAGTTCCCAACCTTGCGGCAGGCCCGATTGCAATACGTTTTCCGTTTTTATGGCATCCAGCGACGCCTTTTCGATGGCTACGATATCGTTTGAAGCCATAATTCCTATATCGGGAACGATATTCGGGGTCGTGAACCCCCAACAATCACACATTGCAGTTATATTCGTAAGGAAATTGATATAGAAAACGCATCCGGATTTAAAACACTTCAATATGACATCGGTGCATAACGCCAAGCCGGTTTGAAAATCATTGAACCTGTCGGCGTCCATAAATATCGCCGATTGCGGGCATACCTTGACGCAGTGCTGGCAAAGGGTACAGTTGTGGTCGTCTATGACATACTCGCCTTTACTGTTGAATCTGTTTGCTCTATGATTGCAGCTTTCGATGCACTGTTCGCACTGTGTGCACTTGTCACCCTGCCATACGATACCGCCGACCAGATTATGTATCTCAAACCTTGTCCTGTCGGTAACGCATCCCATGGCGATATTCTTGCACGCGCCGCCGTAGCCGCACATCCCATGACCCTTGACATGCGATAAGTCGATCATGACATCGGCATCA
>CAZCKQ010000299.1:0-1978 GCA_964499315.1 uncultured Eubacteriales bacterium
AGACCCTTGTTGTTTATTCAGGTCATCCGCTCGGACTTTTCCCTTCCCATCGCGATGCCCCGCGCCTGGTAGTGACAAACGGTATGGTGATACCAAATTATTCGTCACATGACCACTGGGAGAAATTCAATGCGCTGGGCGTATCACAATACGGGCAGATGACGGCCGGTTCCTATATGTATATCGGTCCGCAGGGTATCGTCCATGGCACAACCATTACAATTCTCAATGCGTGCAGAAAAATAAAACACGATAATGACAACAAGGAGTTAAAGCTGTTTGTCTCATCGGGTCTTGGAGGAATGTCGGGAGCCCAACCAAAAGCCGCGGGCATTGCCGGAGTAATTTCCGTGATTGCCGAAGTGAATCCTAAGGCCGTGGAAACACGGTATTCGCAGGGATGGGTCGACGAGGTAATAAGTGATCAGGGCAGCCTTGCAGCAAAGATATTGGAGGCAAGAAGGCAAAATAAGCCGCGATCCTTTGCCTTCCGGGGCAATATAGTGGATCTGTGGGAATACCTTGCCACGAACGATATCAGGGTCGATATTGGTTCGGACCAGACATCGCTTCATAATCCATGGGCCGGTGGGTATTATCCTGCGGGTGTTTCATTTGAGGAATCAGGAAGGCTTATCTCATCCGATCCTGAAAAATTCAGGGAACTTGTAAGGGAGTCGCTGCGAAGGCAGGTGAGGGCCATAAATTATCATTGCGAGCGCGGGACTTATTTCTTTGATTACGGTAATGCATTCCTTCTTGAAGCATCGAGGGCAGGCGCCGATATTCTTGATCCCACGGGTGAATTCAGGTATCCTTCATATGTTCAGGATATCATGGGGCCGATGTGTTTTGACTATGGGTTTGGTCCTTTCCGGTGGGTCTGCTGTTCAAATTCCCCGGCCGACCTTGAAATAACCGACAGTCTTGCCATTGAGGTACTTGAAAGGCTCCTTCTTACATCACCTCCTGAAATATACCTGCAGATGTCGGATAATATACGATGGATAAGGGAGGCCGGCAGAAATAAGCTTGTTGTGGGATCGCAGGCGCGCATACTCTATGCCGATGCTGAAGGAAGGGCTGAAATAGCATATGCCTTCAACAACGCCATCAGGGATGGAAGGATCTCTGCTCCTGTTGTCATAGGCAGGGATCATCATGATGTTTCGGGCACTGATTCGCCATACAGGGAAACCTCAAATATCCGCGACGGATCGAAGTTCACTGCCGATATGGCGGTGCAGAATGTTATTGGTGATTCCTTCCGCGGAGCCACATGGGTTTCGTTGCATAATGGCGGCGGGGTAGGATGGGGAGAAGTAATAAACGGAGGCTTCGGCATGGTGCTTGACGGTACCGGTGATACAGGACGCAAGCTGAGGATGATGCTTCACTGGGATGTTAACAACGGCATTGCACGACGCAGCTGGGCAGGAAACCATGGTGCCATGGTTACAGTGGAAAGGGAGATGGAACGGACTCCGGGTTTTAAGGTCACCGTACCTTTTACGGCCGATGATTCTGTAATAGAAGAAGCGCTGTCAGACCAGGCAGGCGACAGCTAATGCAACAGCCCCTTCTTCGCGGCCGGTAAATCCCAATTTTTCCGTTGTGGTGGCTTTTACTGAAACATCATCTGGTGATATCCCGAGAATCTCAGCAATTACAATTTTCATTTGCGGTACAAAAGGAGCTATTCTGGGTTTTTCCAGACATATTGTGCAGTCGATATTGCCGACTGAATATCCTTTGCCTTTTATAATATCGAGCGTCCTTTTAAGAAGTATTTTACTATCAATATTCTTATATTCAGGATCATTATCGGGGAAATGAAATCCTATATCCCTCATTCCTGCAGCGCCGAGCATCGCATCACAAATTGCATGGAGGAGCACATCTCCGTCGGAATGGGCAACACATCCCCTTTCAGACGGGATTTTTACCCCTCCGAGCCACAGATCAGGACCCGGTTCGA
>CAZCKQ010000300.1:0-1974 GCA_964499315.1 uncultured Eubacteriales bacterium
ACGGAGTACACCTTATCCAAGCCCTCCCTGTGTCCATATTATGGGGACCACCTCACTAGGAAATTGCTCGAACGGGAATTTCATTGGCGTGATTATGGTTGTAAACATTTCGAGTCGCGGTGGACGCGCTATTTTCAAGGCTGGTGGCTGCGCACGAAATTCGGGTATGACAAACGATTGGCGCATCTCTCGAGCCTGATATTGAGCGGGCAGATAACCCGTGATGCTGCTTTAAAAGAGATTCACTCCGAGGTGTATTCTCAAAGCATGATGGCCGAAGATCGGGACTTAATCCTGAAAAAATTGGGAATGTCCGAAAAAGAATGGGATCAGATCGTGGCTTCGCCGGTCCACGGCCACGATGAATATCCCACCTCCGAATGGATGACTAAGACTCTCATGGCCGGCCGAGTAGCTTTACGGCGGGCCGGTTTGATAAGATAATATATACGGCGGGGAGAAAAAGAATGTCAGATCATTATCGAATGTGCGCGCGCTGTTTAATGGACAGCTCCGTCCCGGATATCCGGTTTAACGAAGCCGGAATATGCCAATTTTGTCTTCAATTTGAAGAACGAATGGCCAACGAACTATATGCGAATACGGAAGGGCAAGCCCGTTTAAGCGCGTTGATGGAGAAAATCAAATCGAGAAAGCGCAAAGGCGAATACGATTGTTTGATTGGTCTAAGTGGCGGTGTGGATAGTTCATACGTCGCATACCTGGTAAAGGAAAAGTATAAGTTACGCCCTCTGGCCGTGAACTTAAGCAACGGATGGGATTCGGAGATCGCCATTGCTAACATTGAACAAATCATTAAACGCCTTGAGATCGATCTGCATACATGCGTTCTTGATTGGGAGGAATTTAAGGACCTACAAATATCTTTTTTGAAATCTTCAATTTCAAACATTGAAATTCCTACGGACCATGCGATCTGGGCTTTGATGATTCGTACAGCCGCACAGCGGGGAATCCGTTACATCTTCTCAGGGAGCAATATCGCGACAGAAGCATTGATGCCCGAATCCTGGCTTTATAACTCTAAAGACGCTCGATTGATTGAAAGCATCCAAAATCGCTTTGGTCGAGTTCGCTTAAAAAGCTTTCCTCGTCTCAGCACGTTTGATTATGTTTATTATTTGTTAATCAAAGGTGTTAAATGGATCCCCATATTGAATTATATTCCCTACGATAAACGAGATGCAAAACGGATTTTGATTGAGCAACTGGGCTGGAGGGACTACGGTGGTAAGCATTATGAATCAATTTATACTCGCTTTTTTCATACTTACTATCTTCCTCATAAGTTCGGCTATGATTTACGCCGGTCTTATCTCTCGGCTCTCGTTCTCTCTGGACAAATGACGCGCTCAGAAGCTCAGGAAGAAATCGCATGCCCGCCGGCGAGCCCGGTGCGAATTCAAGATGATCTTGAATTTGTCATAAAAAAACTGAATCTCACGCCTGAGAAATTTAAACAAATCATGGAAAAACCGCCAATAAAATATTCTTCTTATCCGAATTCCGATGTCTTGTGGAAAAGTTTAGGCTATCTCGTGCGCGCGGCGAGACGGCGTATTATTCATGTATAAAAAACGATGATCAGTAGTGTCCCATCATAAGTTGAAAAATTGCAATTGATTACAGGGATCGAAGGATTGGGAAAGGGATTCGGAGTCGAGATATAACCGAAAGTTGTGTATGAAAGGAATGAGCGTATCCTATGTTGTTTCACCAAATTCAACATGGACCTGGAGGGGTCCGGAAGGATACGCTCATGAAGAAGACTACCGCAAAACGGGACGCAGGTCGAATGATTTCGGAATCGCGGGCGGCCTTGGACGAAATCGTCCGACAGGGAGCGCGGCGGATGCTCCAGGAGGCCTTGGAGCATGAAGTGGCCGAATATCTGGCGGTGATGGGCGGTAAAAAAGACGGGGACGGCCGGCAAGAGGTCGTCCGCAACGGATT
>CAZCKQ010000301.1:0-1972 GCA_964499315.1 uncultured Eubacteriales bacterium
CGATCACGCGAATACTCATACCAGCCGTTGATATCCCGCGTGACATCTTTGCTGAGCGTTTTCATTCTGAGTATATTTTGTCTGTACTCATCCAGCTTTGACTTGATTTGTGACACGTATCTCTCATATGCATCGGCAAGATATTTATCCGAATCCTTTGAGATTTGGTGTATCAGATTTTCACTATTCTTATATAATTCATCCAACTCGCGTAAAAGTCCGGCAGAGAATTGTATCCTGGCAGCAAGGCCATCCTGCGCTATATTATCGTTCATAGTGCCCCCTTTTCGAGCCATTCTGACCAGACCCATCCCCTCAGGCCGTTCTCGGTCTCCACGTAGTACCAAGTCTTCCCGCTTGGATCTGTAGAATTCTTCGATAAATATTTTAACAGCGAATTGTATTTTAAAGTATGATCAAGCAACTTTCCGTATTTGACACCGGGGCCTTCCCTGATATTCAGCCCGTTTTTGGCGGTAACCCTGTAACTCGCGGCGGACGCTGCCATAGTATCTGATGCGCCTGTAGTATCCGGTTCGCCTGTAGTATCGGATACGCCCGATAAATCGGAAGCAAGTTTGTCCAACCCCAGCAATCCGCTGATATCAACGATAAAATCCTTTGCAGACGAATACAGCTTATTTATTTCCGGCAGATCGATCCCAAGATATTTTTCAGCCGCCTTCTTTCCGGGAAGCGTATAGGTACACAGCAGGTATAGGGCAATCAGCAATACTGTAACAAAAAGCTTATGGGCGTATATTATTTTAAATGGTAAAGCAATTGTGTTCAAAACAAATTTAAAACCTCTTTTGATATGATAGCCGACGCTTACCTTTGGTTTGAAAGATACAAGGCTGTTGCCGTGGTACTTTTTGTATAACTGGATGTAATTACGGCTGTCAAAATGACCATTTGTAAAGCAATGCCCGGAAGCGATCCGGCTTTTTTCAATTTCGTCGATGCCTATTCCTGCTTCGATACCATCCTGGGCTTCTTTCAATCCTATTCTTGTCGTAACCGTGCTCTTAGGAGCCTTTCTTTTACGAACGGCAGCGGCCCTCCATAATCCGGCCATCGCATTCATCGCCGTCTTATAGGAATTCTTGAGCAACTTGGACAACGCTCCGGGGAAATCAGCCAAAAAGGCAGATACCCATTCTTTTACCGGAAAGGGTATATCGAGTTCTATCCCTTCGCCTAACCGAGACTGGACAATATCCGCTTCCAGCTCTTTTTCCATAATCGAGCTTTTAATGCTCAACTGCATCGACGATCCTGCGCCGATTACATTAAAGCCCCATATTGTTTCATATTCTTCAGTTCCGGTGTATTCAGACAGCAACCCTTCATTATTGAAAATATCGATACCGCAATGATAGCTTAACGATTTTATTGCCCAGGCTGCAAGTTTCTTGATATGCAAAGGCATTGCGGCATCCTTCATGACATCGCGCAGGCTGTCGATCGAGTCCTTCAGCTTCAGTTCACGCACCCTTAAAATTGCAAGCCTGACTATATACGGATTCTGGTTGGACAGATAATATCCGAGCTCTCTCAGACCAGTCAGTTTCCTTATTGTTTTGAATGTTTGTTTTTCGAGAAGATACCAATCAGGATACTCCTGTGGCATAAATATCATCCCTGCAAATTTTGGTTGAACTGCCTAATTTAATGATACCATCAGGAGAGGTGAAACAAACTAGATAATAACTACTATCAAGTATAGTAATAATGGTTCATTTTGCAGAAAAGCCGGACAATTTTCCCTGCCCGGCTTTTATAACACTAATATTAAAATTAAAGATAATGATCACCGGTTTTGCGGTATCGCAACCTCGAAACCAAGGTAATCCCTAAGCGCCTCGCACACAGGTGCCATGACCAAACCCGGGGCGATGCTCACATGATGCCTGTGACCCGCATGTCCGATATGCAGCATAACATCCTGCAAATTAGGTATATTGGCGAC
>CAZCKQ010000302.1:0-1965 GCA_964499315.1 uncultured Eubacteriales bacterium
CTTTTCCCGAGCCATCCGAAAAATACCTTTTATTGATCGGATGTACGGTCAATAGGCCTCTTGCTGCTGTCTTTGCCGAATTACTCATAATATTTACCCCTCTTTCAGTTATTTATTATCTTGTTACGGATATACAAAACCCTGTCGCCTTCCGCCGCGCTCTCAAAATTATTCAGCCCTTTTGCCGCTTTTACCGTTCCGGTATCTTCGACCCTGCTCTCATAAGGGTCGAACCACTCGTAATCATAAGTGCCTTCTTCCATATCCACCGCTATTATGCGCTGATCGGATGATGGCTTGTAAATAATGTACTCAACACCGGGATTGGCCAGGCAGTAACGTGTTGAAGACAGACCGTCGAGCGGCAGGCATCTGACAAGATCCATCCTGTCGGCGTATCTTTTCGTGTCCCCCATGGCTATCCGCGCGCTCTTCATATCAAACTCCGTCTTGAAGTACTCAACATAGAACTTATCTAACAGGTTATCCATGAATATCGGGTGGTTGCCCCTGCAGAAGGTCTTCCAGACCCACCTGAAGTCGCCGCCCAATCCCCAGAAATGATCGGTATCGCAGATTACCGGTTTTGTCCCGTCCGACGCGGGCGGATCCTCAAGCCAATCGCCATGTCCGTCATCGATACACGGTGAAATGCAATCGGCGGGGCTGTTTATCACCTCTTCATACCTTCCCCTTTTATTGCCGTCATCCATATGGGCTGACATCCATACGAGGTGCTTTTTGGGCTTATATGATTGATACTTATTGATGAAATTGATCAGATGATACTGCCATTCCAAAGTCTCGATACGGCCTTCGTTGATTATCTCATAAATGACGTTGTCCAGATGGTTGACGGTATCGATAACCTTAGCGACGTATGCCTCTTCCAAAGCTACAATCTGCGGGCTGTGCAGAGTATGTACCCAATTGCCTGTACCGTCGCCGCTTATATCTCCGTCAACACCATTTATATTACTCTGCTTATTATAAACATGCCCTTTCCACGGATTATGAAATTTGGACTCTTCGCATTTGTTTGTACTGAACCCCTGGAACAGCATGACCCCGACATATATACCGCGTTCTCCTGCCGCGGCGACCCTCTCCTCCAGGCGGGCAAAATACTCTTCATCCCATTGACGCAGGTCAAAGGCCGGTTTACCGTCTAGAGCGTTGCCGGGCCCGACTCTTTTATACGGCATCGGGGCGGTTCCAGGTATTTCATCATCAGATTCATAGAACCGGGCGAAATTCATCGTTCCCCAAAGACGGATAAAATTATGGTTATACGCTATCAGCCAATCCAGATATTTGTTGAAATCAAAAGGTTTGGAAAATAACCACGGCTGCGGCTCGAACATCTTGGGAACTTCTATATCCTGCAGATTGTCCCATGTATGCGATCCGGTCAGATAGATGGCTTTTCCGGAGCCGTCCGAAAAGTACCTTTTGTTGAGGGGGTGTACGGCCAGCGGGCCTTTCGCAAGTGACATTTTTGATTTAAACATGATCATCATCTGCTTTCATTATTCAATTAAGCCTTGTTATTCTATTATTATAAACCGGGTTTGTCAACGCACAAAGTATACTTATTCACAACTAAACAAATATAATTTTAAAAATCAATATAACCTCTACAATTTAAATAAATATGCGTAAATTAAACTATGAATTTTTAGTAGAAAAGTATAGCATAAATATTAAGCCTGTATAAACAAAAAAGGCTATTATTCAGAACAGCAGGGGGTGATGCTGGCATCTAAAAATCTTCGCTTCTTTGTACACATCTGTACACAGCAATTATCAGGCCGACATCCATGGAAACTTCAATTAGCCTCTTCTATTGGAAAAGCAGAATATTAGCGAAGGAGGTATTAACATGAGGAAATTCTATGCGATCCTCATCACTGTTGTAATGCTGGTGAGCCTGTTTCAGATAGGCCTGTTTACAACAGTACACGC
>CAZCKQ010000303.1:0-1964 GCA_964499315.1 uncultured Eubacteriales bacterium
AATACCGCTCAAAATGTCATGACCGGTCAAAAGACGGGGAGTTTTCGACTGCATGCGTCTGCTTCTGGAAAAGTGGACCGGCGTACTGTTCAATACAAATTGATATGTATGGTGTTTACAAGCGCATTGATTTGTAGCATTATTAATATGCTATGATCAGAACGGTTTTGATTGCAATCAATTCACAGTATGTCCATTCGCCGCTCGCGGTATGGTATTTGAAGGCGGCTTGCGGGACCGGCGCGGGAGACGTCATTGTCCTCGAATCTACTATAAACGATGATCCCGATGCGGTCCTCGGATCCATATACCGGTTGAAGCCTGATGTTGCAGCCTTTTCCTGCTATATCTGGAACATAACCTTTGTCAGACGCATTGCCGCTAATTTAAAAAAGATCATGCCCGGAACTATCATCATCTTCGGCGGACCCGAGGTTTCGTTCGAAACCGGCGGCTTTATAAATGGAAATCCATTTGCAGACCTTGTACTGTCAGGAGAAGGCGAGGAATTATTCCCCGAAATCATTTCTGCGATCAACAGGACGGGGAGTTTGGATGGAATAAATTATGACGGTGGATATGCGCTTATCAATAATCTTGATAATATTCCATCTCCCTACACCGAAGCGATGCTGTCGTCGCTTCAGGATAGGATAACTTATTTCGAATCCTCAAGAGGATGTCCTTTTGCGTGCTCCTACTGCCTTTCACCGGCCAGCCGCGGAGTGAGGTATTTCCCGATGGACAGGGTGAAGAATGAGCTGCTGAAGTTATCAAACGCCGGAGTCAGAAGGGTGAAGTTCGTGGACAGGACGATAAACGACAACCCGGAAAGGGCAAAAGAGATATTTGATTTTATCATCACATCCGAAGCGGCGGGCCGGCTTGCCGGCGGCTGCAACTACCATTTCGAAGCGGCGCCCGACCTTTTTGACGATGAAATGATCTCCATACTGCGAAGAGCTCCCGCAGGGATGATACAGTTCGAGATCGGTATTCAATCACTCAATCCCGATACTCTTAAATCAATCAACCGAAAAATGGACAAGCAGAAGGCTTCTTTTTACATAGAAAAATTGCTGGCGCAGGGCAATATCCACCTGCATCTTGACCTGATTGCGGGTCTTCCTTTTGAAGATGAATGCTCCTTCAGGGATTCATTCAACGGAGTGTATGCCATTGGGCCCCACAAGATCCAATTAGGCTCATTAAAGATGCTGAAGGGGTCGCGAATATACAGCGAGGCGGCCCTTCATGGCTATTGCTCCAGAGATAATCCTCCTTATGAGGTGCTTTATAACAGTTATATCGGCTACGACGGTATGAGCACCCTTAAAGGGATAGCCGCGCTCCTTGACCGGTATTACAATTCATGCAGGTTTGAGCGGACGCTGGCGTTTTTGACTTCGCGCCTGTACCAATCGCCTTTTGATTTGTTTAAAAGCTTGAACGGGTATTTGCTGCGCAGGAAGGAAATGAACCGTGATGGGTTCGTAAGGGGATTTACTGTAAATCTGTCATCAAAAGACCTTTATATACAACTTCTTGATTATGTAAAATCGTCCTATGATAGCAAAGCGGCGCATATAGTCCGTGAATTGCTGCGTTATGATTTTATTTCAGCAAGCAGGCAGCCCTGCCCGCCCGGGCTGAGAAGGACCCAAGGGGCTCAAGGTAATGGAGTCGGTGGGGCTGAGTATTCAAAAGATACCTGCACGGAAACATTTGATTATGATCCTTTCGATATGCAATTGGGCTTGAATTCGCCGGAGTGCAGGACAACGGTGATGTTTGATTTCACATCAAAAAATCCGGTAAACGGCCGGTTCACGTCTAAAAAACTAATTGACAATTAATGTAAATTCTGCTATTATTAAGCAGTTATGTTTTATTCGATTTCAAATGCCGGATACCGACAGATAAGCAAACGGAGGAGAGCGGGGGAGAAGGGCTCCGCGACGCTT
>CAZCKQ010000304.1:0-1950 GCA_964499315.1 uncultured Eubacteriales bacterium
TATCCGAGCGGCTTCAGATAGTTTTCGTGGGACAACCGGAGTTTAAAAATATCCTTGATTCACCGAATCTGAAAATCCTCAGACAGAGGATAGGGATCAGGCGTGAAATCAAGGCCCTGACCGTTGAAGAGACGCGAGACTATATTGAGTATCGCCTTAAACTCGTCGGGAACAGCACTTCGGACACTTTCACCCCCAAGGCGATCTCCGAAATTACCAAGCATGCGAAAGGCATTCCGCGTGTCATCAATATTGTTTGCGACAACGCCTTCCTTGTCGGTTTCAGCGAATCCAAGAAAAAAATAGACG
Organism: uncultured Eubacteriales bacterium; assembly: GCA_964499315.1. GTDB lineage: Bacteria > Bacillota > Clostridia > Acetivibrionales > CAYWGM01 > CAYWGM01. The sequence goes on from CAZCKQ010000304.1 coordinate 310, forward strand.
CAAAGATTATTCTCGACGTTATCAATAATCTGCAAGGCCCGTCACGACGGCAATTCAAGCCCATGAGAGCCCTCAGTTTCATGAAAAGAATTCCGCCAATCCGTCTTCTTACTTCCAGGCAGATTGCCGCTATCCTCCTGTTCCTGCTTGTTGTGGGAGGAATAGTTTTTGTCGCGAAAGGATTTCTTCGATGCGGACCTTCAGAGCGACAGGGTATCGCTTCTCAGTGGACTTCTATTTTCCATAATGAACGACCTCTTGTCACAGCTCCTCAAACAGCAACCACCCAGACTTCTAAGGTTGACGTACAGGATACGCCTGTTGAAAGAAGGATGCTACCCGTTGAATCGCCTCAGCCCGCTGTAGCGCCGTCTACAGCTTCGCTGCGCATGAGCGGACCGACAGAAGTCGTCATCGTAAAAAAAGGACAGAGCATTTCCCGCTTGGCGGCAGATCACTACGGAACGTCAAATACGACTCGTGCCGATTTCATCTTGGATTCCAACCCCGAGATTATCAATGCCCATGTCGTTTCTGTGAACCAAAAAATCCGGATGCCGAAAATTACGGAAAGAAGTTTGATCATCCCCTCCTCCGATCACACCTATAAAATCATTGTCGGAACGTTCGGCAGTCCTGAATTTGCCAGACTCTACAGAGCTGAACCGTCACTGAAAGGGAAAAAAATCGAGGTTGTCGCCAGAAAAGCGGCCCCGAACGAGACATGGTATCGAATTGTTGTCGGGAAATTTTACAGCACGGACGAGGCTTTAAAAGTGATCTCCGTCCTCAGGGAGAGAAATCTGCTGCCCATTTTCAGTGCAGCTCCGAAGCTAAAGTGAATGTCCAATTTCTTGAGCGGAACACCGACGAAAAGCCCGAGGCTATTTAATCTTATCTTGTTGATTTTCTTCTTCATACTTTTCTGAATGTTCTCTATGATGGCGCCAATCTCTCAGATAAATCTCCGCCAGTTTTTCAGATCGGATGACCAGCAGATTTTCTGCGTTACTCACCTCAGCGTCTTTTGTATAATTGAAGCTTCCCGTGATAACCGTCAACTGATCAATGATCATAACATTGTTGTGCGCAATGGCATGCTTGGCATCAACATAAGTTGGTATGCCGGCATTCACAAGGATAGTCGCTGATGTGTACCGTTCAAGGCGCTGGCTTTTATCCAAAATAACCTTAACTTTGACACCTCTGTTATGTGCATCCGTAAGTGCCTTGGCAATAAGGGTAGAAGTGAAGGAATAAGCCTGAACTAGAATTTCTGAATCAGCGGCCTTTATTTGATCGATAATGTTCTCGGTACAGCCCCCTCTGGGGGAAAAACTGACCTGTATTATGTCGGCTTGAAATGCGAATGTTGAGAACACTGAAGCAAAGGTTAGAATCAATATTAACGGAATTGTAGTAATGATCCTTTTCATGGTTACCTCCATACTCTGAAATGTCCGTGGTTTGTATGTTAACTCTAAATGAACTCAGAGTACAACACAAAACTCACTGAAACGAACAACCGTAACGATAATTACCGTCTTCAAGAAAAAGATAAGCATTCGACGTATAAATCATAAGGATGAGACCTTTGCACAACGGATTATATTAGGAGCATTTGAGATTTTTCCCAATTTT
>CAZCKQ010000305.1:0-1938 GCA_964499315.1 uncultured Eubacteriales bacterium
TCGGACATTGAAGTCTTTGCGCTCCAGGGGCTTGACCTTGAGGTCGAAAAAGGCGAGGTCATGGGCATCATAGGCAACAGCGGGAGCGGCAAGTCCACGCTCCTGAACATGATCGGCGGGCTGGACCGGCCTTCTGCCGGAAGGCTGATTGTGGACGACCGTGATCTGCTGAAGATGAGCGATGCGGACCTCGTCAGGTATAAGCGGGACGTGGTTGGATTCGTATGGCAGAATAACGCCAGGAACCTCATCCCTTATCTGACAGCGCAGGAGAATATAGAGCTGCCGATGCTGATAAAAGGCTCGCTCAGGAAGAATAAAGCCGCCGAGATGCTTGAAATGGTCGGCCTTAATAACAGACGTCACAACAGGTTGAGCGAGCTGTCGGGCGGCGAACAGCAAAGGGTGGCGATCGCGATAGCCCTGGTCAACGATCCCAAGATATTGCTTGCTGATGAACCTACCGGCAATGTCGATACCAAAATGGCCGACATCATCCTTGATATATTCATTGAACTGAGCCGGGAACTCGGGCTTACCGTAGTCATCGTCACGCATGATGTGAGGCTTTCGCGCAAGGTCAACCGTGTCGTCGCTATCAGGGACGGCAAGACCAGCAGTGAATACGTGAGAAAAAAGACTTATTCGCAGGAATTACTGGAAATGAAAGGCGGCTTTGCTGAAGAAAGTGGCGATACTCACGAAGAATTCGCAATACTTGATAAAGCCGGACGGCTGCAGATTCCGGGAGAATACCTGAAATCCATAGGGGCTGACAAGGCGCGCCGTGTGAAGGTGGAACTCGAAGGCGGCAAAATCGTATTGGCGGCAACGGAGCAGGAGAAATAAAGCTGGGCGGAGGTCACGTACAGCAACGTTAAGAACTAATACCGGTTGGGAGAGGGGTTTTATGAAGAATAGTATTTTGACTAAAGTCCTGATTGCAATACTCATATTTATACTGACTGGATGCATCAATTCGGGATAGAATTTCATCAGAAATTCTATAAAAATATCAAAAAAGAAGAACTTACAGCTTTTAATACCTTATCCGGAAGTAGATCCAATGTTTATTATGATTTCACATTCCGTTTATTTCAAGGTGATTTCAGCTTAACACCTAAGAACCTGATGGACGAAGGCGCAAAGAGGACACGGAGAAATTGAAAGAGATTTATATGGATATGATAAGCAAGATGAAGAAATAATGTTAAAATAGAAGCATATACTGAAGTTTAGTACGGCGCAGAGGATGGAGGGCAACATGGCGGAGATTTCAGCGGCTGGTCCGGGAACAACTGCAGTGAGGGTTACCTTCAAAGACTGCACGGCAAAGGATGTCCCGGTCGGCACGACTCTCCTTGAACTGTCGCAGGCTTTCAGAAATGTGTACAGATGGCGTATCATCGCGGCAAAGGTCAATAACGATATAAGAGAGCTGACATATGAGATAACAACGGATTGCACAGTTGAATTCATCGACCTGAGCCATGACGATGGTCAGCGCATATACAGGAGGAGCCTGCGCTTCCTTCTGATCAAGGCGGTACATGACCTCTACCCGGACAGGAAGGTCGTCATCAACCATTCCATCAGCAAGGGCATATATTGTGAAATTATCGGCGGCTCGGCGCTTACAGCCGTTGAGATACAGCAAATAGAAAAAAAGATGCATGAAATCGTCAAGGCTGCCATCCCTTTCACAAAGACAGTCATACCGATCGAGGAAGCGCGCGAGATAGTGAAGAAAAAGGGCAGGTTTGACCTTTACCATGTCGTGGAACACAGAACCAAGTCGTATTTTACGATTTATCGCTGTGAGGACATCGACGATTATTTTTACGGGTATATGGTCCCTGACACCGGATATCTCGAGTATTTCAAGCTTATTTTCTATTCGCCCGGGATCATAATGCTATTCCCTGAAAAGTCAAATCC
>CAZCKQ010000306.1:0-1915 GCA_964499315.1 uncultured Eubacteriales bacterium
TCCGTTTGACCGTCAAGCCTACAAGATGAGAAATCGTGTCGAACGGCTCATAAACAGGCTCAAGCAATTCCGCTCTATCGCAACAAGATATGATAAACGAGCCGACAGTTATCTCTCCATGTGGCTCATCGGCACTATAATCCTCTGGCTATGATCTTTGCAAACACGCCCTAGCCAGATATGCAAATTCAACGATTTCCTGGTTTGATAACTCAACTACTTTTGTTCTGTATTTAATTTCTTCCATGTTTTTCTCCTTGTGTTGTAAATTAATACTCGTGATTGAGTATTTTTGTGGTTGAACATTCCCACGATGCAACTCCGCGCTTTGTCGATTTCCGCAGGTTTCTCTAAGGCTTGTATGTCCTGATATCAGGCTCTTGTCTTTCCCGGCGTTTATGTGCACAACTCTTTCAGTTGTCATCTATGACCCCCGCCTGCCGCTCGTGCCTTTTTGACGGCCCTGTCTTGATTATGCTTCGCAAAAGAATCGCTGAAGCAGACCCCTTTCGGAACTGTCCTGGGTGTAAACTGAGGTGTTCCGTAATATTTCCAATCGTTAATGAGATCGTATACGTTGCAGCTTCGATGGCCGTGAAGCTGGCCGCCCTGCTCGGCTATTTCAAGGAAGCCGTGTTCGATAAGCTCGATGACGCATCTTCTAAACTGCTTCCTACCAATTCCGTACGCTGCTGCCTCCGTGTACGGTAATTTGAGCCCGGTATCATGATAGACGTACTTCTTCTTACGGCCTTTTCCCTCGGAGTGCCATGCTCGTCTGGAAAGAAAGAGCTGCAGGACGTACTTGGAAATGTGCGTCAGGGAGATGAACGCTTCTGATCGAAACATTTCCTGAGACATCCGTAGATCGCGATTGTGAAACCACCTGTTGGCTTGAAGCACCTTAGGGTTAGGGGCCTTCATGAACCCCTCCTACGATGCTGCTGCTTGTTGTAGAACATAATCAGCGATATGATTTTTGCGTTATCCGAAAGTGCCTGATATTCCTTCGATCGCTTTACTTCAGGCGGTAGAGGAAGATTCTTTTCAAGCCATTCCCTGCGCTCACTTGCCGTCTTTAGGTTTTTCGGGCATCTAATCATCATAGGCCTCCTCGGATGATGGCTCCATCACACTCATCGCTTTTTCGATCCTCTGAATTACCCCCGTATATGGTGTTTTTTTGCAAAAGAGGGGCATCCTGACGACTCGATGCAACCATCCTGAACGGGTAAAGCGGACAGTCTGTGCTCGTGCACAAGCGAACCTCTTTCAAACTGTCCCCGCAGCACCATTTACAGTACCGACGGATAGCCTTACTTCTCTGCTCCGGGTTCTGTTTTCCCTTGCCCATCCGGAAAGGGTAGAGCGCGCATTTGGTCATTTGACATTTCGCCACCTCCTTTGTGCTCCATGCCGAGCAGTCCAGGCACCTTGCGCGGATAGCCCGCCGTCTGCTGAGCCGGGGTCGGGTTATGTCTTCCGAACCCGGTTGTCTTTGGTGAGATTCAAAATCAGGCATAGCGATGCCTCCTTATGATTTCGATTATTTCACAAAGAAATTCCCTTACAGGTTTACAATTACCGCATATTAGGGCTTTTCTTTTTCTGATGGTCGTTGTTGATCACCATCGGAGCGCATAATAAAGAGAAAAAAATAATTGTTCAAGTACTTTTTAATAGTAAAATAATCAGAGAGTTAATGAGCAATATAAGCATTATACTGATCGGTATAATAGAATATATTGAAAGGTATATTGTGAAAATAATTACTATTACTAATAATATATTGCTAAGATACAGAGGAAAGATTAGCTCAAGGTGGATAATGATGAAAACGTTTTCGAGTGACATCCACGACAGCAAAGCAGTCGTCACCCATGACAACGAGAGTCAATAAAAACAGGTGCATATG
>CAZCKQ010000307.1:0-1863 GCA_964499315.1 uncultured Eubacteriales bacterium
AATCGACGCTACCGACAATACCGCTCCCCTTTGCCATATTCAAAGGATTATCCCGTTGATCGATAATTCCCGCTTCTACAAAATTACCATACTCTTTCCTGCCTTTGGTATTATCTCCTCCGAAATATTCCAGAATTTTCCCGTAATCAACAAAACTTTTCCTTTTCTTGATGGACAAAAATCCCGACAGACTGCTTGTGTCATCCTTCAGAAGATTTGCCCATTTTTTTTCTCCCGGTTGCCTCAAGAGACAACCGACACGCACCGGATTGAGATGGATATACCGTGATACTTCACAAAGGTATTGATCAGCGTCAATCAAATAAGATTTATACCTCCCCTGATATAGGTGTCCGGCTCGATGATGTCTGCGGTTGAAAGATGCAGTATAACTGATATTGAAATGGCGCATGAACTCGGACAGATTGCCTTCAGGAGTTGTAAGCAATAAGTGGAAGTGGTTGGGCATAAGAACATAGGAGAGGAGACGGACATTATGTATATCGAGTGAGCGTATCAACCGCTCAAAGAATATCGCCCGATCTGCTTCATCCAGGAATATCTTTTTCCGTTCATTTCCCCGGCAGGTTATATGATAGTATGCGTCCGGATACTGTATTCTTAATTGTCTTGCCATGTGAATTTAATAACCATAAGAGAAGCGAATTGTCAAGAATAAAGATTTGACCCCACTCTTATTAATCCTCATCATTGGTATCTTCTTCGTCGGCGCTTACCGATTTTGCCCGTTCCTCATCGACCTTTGTTTTGAGCTTGGTGGCGTCGCTGATTAATTGCGTGATGGGCTTGTCAGCGCTTTGGCGCACCACCGGGGGAAACCGTTGACACATGTACAACTCATCGGACAGTTTGCCCTTGCTTGAAAAATTATACATCAGCATTAAACCTGATCCAAGCACCGCCAACATGACGCAAAATAAGGCAAAACGACGGCTACGGTTCGGATTGATAGTCAATAGATGAAAAAATACCATGGCCGCCACAAGGGCAATGACGCCATGACTGCCGTACCGCGTAAATATTTCCCATGAAAAAGCATACGCCGCAATACCGCTTAATAGGCTCCAGATTTCAATCGCCGCAAGTCCACATCCTAAAATGAACAAGTGCCGACCCAATCGCGCGTTACCGCCAAAGAGACGGTTGGCGAATGACCAAATTCCGCACCATACGAATCCGACAATCAGCATTCCGGCAATGGTTGAGAGATAGCGAATCGCCGTAAATTTTTTTGTGTCGTCAATCCAGGTGTTAAAAATTGTCAACACAATTATTAAACTCAGACCGGCGAGCGCGGGACGCCAACCTTCCCAGTTATAAAAGGTAGTATCCGCAATTTCGGCATCAACCGGGAAATCGGCGGAACGAACGCGCAGGTTGGTTTGTCCAAGACGGAAAATCATATTGCCATCAATCAGCATTTCCGTTCGGCGTGAACCTTTATAAATAATACCATTATTGCTGCCTAAATCCTTAATCACCAATCCGCCGTCGGCAGTTTGGTCAATACTCGCATGATGAGCCGATACGTGCGGATCATCGAGAATAACATCATTGTCATAGCCGCGTCCGATGTGTATCGGCAATGAATTCACCTGATGCCGAAACTTCACCCCTTCATTGCGGGAAAGGATTTCTACAAAAAAAGGCGGATTCATGGTTTTTTCTCCCGGCTAATCGATTCAAGAAATATCCGTGAGACTCGCAGACCGTTTTCATAAGAAACACCCTTGATATCCAACCGGCTCTGTAAGTTCATCAGACTATCATCGGTCGTGGATGTCAATACGGCGAAGTCATAGAGTTCCGCAAATTTTCGGTAGGCGCGCACACATATCACGG
>CAZCKQ010000308.1:0-1857 GCA_964499315.1 uncultured Eubacteriales bacterium
ATATGGAACGTCATAGGTATGTATTCGGGCCTTTCGAAGCGTATAGCCCTTAAAACGTTTTCACGCCTGTTCATATGATTTATAAAACTCCTTTAAATCAATAACTCTTTTGTCAAGTCTGGATTTCTCGGCGGCAAAAGCCATCATATGGCTCTGGACCGAGATGCCCGCCGATGTAAGTCCTTCCGCCGGCTCACCGCTGTCCTGATCCTTGCTGTCCCGGAGAATACGCACAAAATCATGCATGATACCGTAGTCCCCGCCGCTGTGGCCATATCGCGATTCGGCAAGAAGTATGACCTCTACGTTGCCGGTGTTGAAATCGCGTATCTCTATCTCATTCCCCTCCAAAGTTCCCCTGATCTCGGCTTTTGTCCCCATGAGCTTTATCGTCCTGTTGCAGTCCTTGGTGAAGGCGCACATGGTAAAAGCAGCCGTAACTCCGTTTTCAAATTCCATATTGACTACCTGATGGTCGACCACGTCGTTATCGCAATGGAATACGCATCTGCCGTAAGGCCCTTCTTTCAATGCTTTTGTGCGCGCTTCGATGCTCGTATCGAGGCTTATGGCGTTAGCCGGCCACTCTGCTTTCGGCTTCAGGTAGAGTTTTGGCGCGTAATAAGGACATTCGTTTTCGGCAGGACAGCCGTCAAGACATCTGCAAGGTGCTCCTTCAGGAGCGTTCTCGCTTCTGAAGTAGGCAAGCGACCCAAAAGAGGATATGCTGGTGCAATCCGCGCCGGCAAGCCATAATATGATATCCATGTCATGGCAGCTTTTGGATAGGATCATGGGGCTGGATTCAACGGAATTCCTCCAGTTGCCCCTGACGTAACTATGCGCCTGATGCCAGAAAGCAACGTTTTCGTTATGCTGTATTGAAATCAGCCTTCCGATCCTGCCTTCATCGAGGAGTCTCTTTATTGTGCTGAAAAAAGAGGTATAGCGCAAGACATGGCATACCGAGACGATCCTGCGGTATTTTCGGGCATAATCACCGATGGTGACACATTCACCGGGGTCGTTCGACATAGGCTTTTCCAGCAAGGCGTGATAGCCTTTTTCAATAGCCTTGATTACAGGCTTGAAGTGCATATTGTCGCCTGTGCAGATGACGACCGCATCAGCAAGCTTGGGCTGTTCAAGCATTTCCTCCCAGCTTTTGAAACACATCTTTTCGTCGATATTATGTAGCTTGCGGAATAGTTCTCTTCTATCATCCTTGGGTTCGGCTACGGCTACAAATGCAGCTTCATGCGGATGATTGAGCGCGTACGGGGCATATGCGTGGATACCCCTTTCTCCTGCGCCAATAAGTGCTAATGTTACTTTTTTCATAAAATATTTACCTCTTTCAAAAAATATTTACTTCCTGTAGTCTCTGTATTTTAATGCAGCATCGAGCATTGCCTTTATGTTCTGCGGAGGAACGAGCGCCTGGATATTGTGTCCGGGAGCAAATACATAACCGCCTCCGTCGCCAAGAATTTCGATTATCCTTCTTACTTCGCCGTCTACTTGTTCGGGTGTACCGAAAGGCAGGATTTTCTGAGTATCTATCCCGCCCCAGAATACTATGTCTTTTCCGAATTCTTTTTTAAGCCTTTCAGGATCCATGCCCTTTGCGCTGGTCTGGACCGGGTTCAGGATGTCGACGCCTGCTTCGATGAGCCCCGGGATCAATTCATATGCAGAACCGCAGCAATGGTGGAATATCTTTGCTTTAGTCTTTGATTTGATGCAATCGTAGATTGTCTTATGATATTTTTTTATGTACTTGTTATGGATATCAAGCGGCACTATTGCCCTGTCCTGCATAGCAAGGTCGTCGCCCTGGCATACCACGTCGCCGTA
>CAZCKQ010000309.1:0-1846 GCA_964499315.1 uncultured Eubacteriales bacterium
AATGTCCCTTCTATCATTTCCCGCATGGTTTTGCCGGGTTTGCCCGTCACGTTTTGGCGAACTTCAGATTGCCTTTGAAACTTGTTTTTTACGATCACAATCAATACAATATAGAATGCAACGAATGCCATATTGAAGAATATGGTTCCGAGAAGCCCATTTGCGACGGCTGAAATTACAGACAAGACATCCAAATCCGTAAAGTCCTCCTTAAAAATATTATAGCATTACATATTGTAAACATAAACCGCCATTGCTAAACCTCATCGCCAAAGAAGTATTGTTAATCGCGGCCTTCAATGGTAGATTGAATATTATGGGTTGCATGCTTTGTCCCAGAAAATGCGATATCGACAGAAGATCGGCAAAGGGTTTCTGCGGCTCCGAAGCAGTCCTTGAAATGTATGAACAGGTAGGGCCGCCTGTCCTTGACGAGAACGGCGTCATTAAGAAAGGACTGATGATCAGGCACCTCATCCTGCCCGGATTGGTTTGCGATTCTATAAAGATAGTGGAATGGATCAGCCTCAACCTTCCGAAGGATGTCTATATAAGCCTGATGAGCCAGTATACCCCGCATTTTGAAGCATGGCGGCATCCTGAAATAAATCGCAAGTTGACTTCGGCGGAATACGACAAGGTTGCCGGCCGCATGCTTGAGCTCGGACTGACAAACGGGTATTTCCAGAACCGTTCGTCTGCTTCCGCTGAATATATTCCACGTTTCCGGTAATCAGTTTAATCGGCCTTATTCAGCTTATCAGCTTATTTATCCAGGCGCTTGGCTATCTCCTTGAGGAAATCGGCGGTGTTGACTATCTTCTTGTCTTTTAGCACCGAAAGATCAGCCAGATCCTTTGTCATAACGCCTTCCTCAATAGTCGCGACGGACGCAGACTCAACCCTCGACGCGAAATCGGACAACTCGCTCAAGCCATCGAGTTCTCCCCTCTTTTTAAGAGCGCCGGTCCATGCGAACAACGTCGCCATTGAATTGGTCGAAGTCTCCTCACCCTTGAGGTGCTTGTAATAGTGCCGCTGTACAGTCCCGTGAGCAGCTTCATACTCGTATTTGCCATCGGGTGAGACCAGCACCGACGTCATCATGGCGAGGCTGCCGAATGCCGTAGCCACCATATCGGACATGACATCGCCGTCATAGTTCTTGCATGCCCAGATGAATCCGCCTTCCGACCTCACAACGCGCGCGACCGCGTCGTCGATCAGCGTGTAGAAGTACTCTATCCCGGCCTGCTTGAATTTAGCGTCATATTCCCGATCATATATATCCTTGAAGATATCCTTGAAGGTATGGTCATATTTTTTAGAAATGGTGTCCTTGGTCGCAAACCAGATGTCCATGCGTCTGTCCAGCGCGAAATTGAAGCATGCGCGCGCAAAAGCGGCAATCGACAAATCTATGTTATGCATGCCCTGAACCACCCCGGGGCCGTCAAAATTATGTATCGTATGCCGCGTCTCATCGCCGGTCACGGACGTAAAAACCAGCTCAGCCTTTCCAGGTCCGGGAACCTTGTATTCGACGTTTCTGTAGACATCTCCGTAAGCATGTCTCGCGATAACGATAGGCTTTTTCCATGACCTTACGAACGGCTCGATGCTGTTCACGACGATGGGCGCCCTAAAGACAGTGCCGTCAAGGATGGCGCGTATTGTCCCGTTGGGGCTCTTCCACATCTCCTTGAGGTTGAATTCCTTCACGCTGTCGGCGTTTGGAGTGATGGTAGAGCACTTCACACCGACCCCGTAGTTAAGGATCGCCTGCGCAGATTCCGCAGTCACCCGGTCTTCGGTTTCATCCCTGTGCTTCAGCCCGAGGTCGTAT
>CAZCKQ010000310.1:0-1839 GCA_964499315.1 uncultured Eubacteriales bacterium
TTCGGGTTCATCCTTCATCAGGGCTATGTTCGAGGAGGGCGAGAAGCTCAGGCGAATCCATGGTCCGGAAAAGGTTTACGACTTCAGTCTCGGAAATCCCGACGCCGATCCGCCCCAACCGGTTATGGATGCCTTTAAGCAGTACGCCTCGGGGCAATTCAAAGGACTTCACAGATATATGAGCAATGCAGGTTACGCCGACGTCAGGGCAAGGATAGCCGGATACCTTTCGCGCCGTCAGGGGGTCGAGCTGGCTGATAAACATGTGGTGATGACCTGCGGAGCCGCAGGCGGGCTTAACGTGGTACTGAAATCACTGTTGAATCCGGGAGAAGAGGTAATCGTCTTCTCCCCATACTTCGTTGAGTATCTTTTTTACATAGAGAATTCTGATGGCCGTCCGGTGATCGTGCCCACCGATAAGAAGACGTTTGAACCCGACGCCCAAACGCTTGAAAAGAGCTTGACTGCTAAAACAAAGGCTATCATCATAAATACACCGAATAATCCGACCGGCGCCGTATATAGCGAAAAAACGCTCAAACAGATCGCCGGCGTTTTAGAAAAGGCGGAAAATAAATTCGGAACAAACATATACATTATTTCCGATCAGCCCTATGACAGGATAGTATATGACGGCACGGCCGTTCCTCCGGTGCTTGGCATCTTTAAAAACGGCTTGCTTGCAAATTCCTTCAGCAAATCCCATTCGCTCCCTGGTGAAAGGATCGGATATATCGCTGTATCACCGGCTATCAAAGATGTCGACCTGCTTATAAACTGCCTCATATTCTGTAATAGGACGCTCGGCTTCGTAAACGCGCCGTCCACTCTCCAAAAGGTAGTAGCGGATACCATAGATACCGGAATAGATATCGAAGTATATCAGACAAAAAGAGATTTGCTTTATAATCACCTGACCGGTCTTGGTTTTTCATGCATCAAACCAAAAGGCGCATTTTATCTTTTTCCGAAGAGCCCCATCGAAGATGACACTCAATTCGCCAGGAAGGCGTTGGATTATAATATCCTCGTTGTGCCTGGAAGAGGCTTCGGCTGCCCGGGTTATTTCAGGATTGCCTATTGCGTCAGCATTGATACCATAAAGGCGTCGCTGCCTGCCTTCGGATTGCTTGCAAACGAATACATCAAGGTCTAGGATCTTTAGATACGACAATAAGGAGAAAACCCTTTTTTATTGATACTTTGGCGTCGGCAATGAACTCGTTGCTGACGCCCAAAGTCGACCCCATTTTTATGACCGCGTTTTCAAGACCGAATCGCAGGCCTTTCGTAGTCACACCCTCTACCGTATCAGATAAAGGGATCAGTGAAACCTTTTTGGGCATATGACCGGAAACGACCTCGAACGGACTATTCGGATCCAACAGGTACACCTCGTTATTTTCGTCCGCCAACATGCCTTTGCAGCCTGCATCGTTGATCTTTTTCAGAAGCATGATGTTTGCCATGGAATGGTCCACCCTTGAGCCGAAACCGCCTATTATCACGATATCATCACATCCGTTGTCCATCGCGTATTCGACCGCAAGCTCAGAATCCGTCTTGTCTTTATCGACAGGGTGGCTGATGATTATGACACCCTGTTTACGGAAATATTCCAGGTCGCAATATCCTATTGAATCAAAATCGCCTATGAGAACATGCGGCAGGACGCCAAACTGCCTGAAGTGGGCAGCTCCGCTGTCTGCGCATATTAGTAGGCATCCTTCGCTTTCATCATTAAAATACCTGCGGTAGCAGGAATAATCTTCGATCCTGCCGCCGCATACTATGATCGCTTTCTTCAATTAACAAACCCTCTCAAATTAACAAGCC
>CAZCKQ010000311.1:0-1829 GCA_964499315.1 uncultured Eubacteriales bacterium
ACACCGGACGAAATCCCCGCCCCGCGGTTCGGTTTCATAAAGGCCGTCCAGAAGCTCATCCACCGCCTCTATCTTCAACAAGACAGCTTCTGTCTCGTCTGCGATCCTGAAGGCAGGGTCGATATCCAGAAGATGCGCATTATTCCTGATGACATCAAGACAGAAGGAGTGAAGCGTGCAGATGCTTGCCCGGTTAAGCAGCACAAGCTGCCTCTGAAGCGGGCCTGAGGCAGTGTTTTGCTCTATCGCCCCGATGATGGCGTTGCCTATCCTTTCCCTCATCTCCGCGGCGGCCGCGTTTGTAAAGGTGACAATAAGCAACCTGTCGATATCGACAGGATTTTCGGCGTCCATAATTTTTCTGAGGACTCTTGCGACCAGTACGGCAGTTTTGCCGGAACCGGCTCCGGCCGCGACAAGCAGATTCCCGCCTTCTTCGCATATGGCCCGTTTCTGGGCGTTATTCCATTTAATTCCCGATTTAATTCCCGACATCATCGGCCATAGCCTCCCAGACCTGGTCATCAGGCATCTCCCGTATGATTCTGTAACCGCTGCCGGGCAACGCGGGCTCAAACTGGCAGATGGAACGGAACCCGCAATACCGGCACGCATTGTTGTCTTTCTTTTTATATGGACGGACGGGTATGCGCCCTTGCATCATCTCGCCGCCAATAGCAGCAAGCAGCTTCCTCACATATCGCTGCAGCGTTTCGAATTTGTGCTGTGAGGCCACCGAAGACCAGGAGGTTATCGCGCCTTTTTTCACCCCGGCCGGGATGATAAGCGATGGTCCGTCCATTACGGCATCCATCTTTGTGAGCACATTCACGTCATCCAGCAGCAGGCCCTTCATCCTCAACTGTTTCATCAGCAGGGCGTCAATCTCGCCGGGACCCGCATTACGCGACGCTTTGACATAAGGGTCGTCAAGGTGGTAATAAAGCATGCCGGCAGGCAACACAGGCAACGGTAACGGCGACCCATCGGCATTGGCCGTGATCGAACCGAGGTATACAGCCAATTGCAGCTGGATGCCATAATATATATCCGACAGTTCCAGATTGCGGTAACCGGATTTGTAGTCGATTACCCTGATATAAGTTCCGTCCTGCGTCTTTAATGCGTCCAGCCTGTCGATCCGCCCCGTAAGCCTCATCTCACCGCTATCGCGCAGATCGACGCTTATATATGGAAAAGCTTTGCCTGCCCCGAACTCTATTTCATATCCGACCGGTTCAAACTCGCTGCGCCTGAAATGCTCGGCGATAATTCCGACAGACCTGGCAACAATGCGTTTGAGCCTGTCTGTTACATACCCATATCTCCGGGAACTTTTCAATATGGAGCCGGGCAACTCTTCTGTCATACTATCTATAATTGCGGAGACCCCCGCAAGGCATCCTTCATTGTCGAGCGTCCTCCAATCAGCGCCCGCAGATTGAAGATTGCGGGAAAACCTATCGATTGCCTCATGCATGAAAATACCGATATCGGGAGGTTCAAGCGTGAACTCCCTGCGATTTTCCGCGCCCAGACCATATTTTACAAAAAAGGAAAACGGGCATCCCGAGTAACTCTCAATCCTCGAAACGCTTGTATAAAAAGGCGTCCCATAGAGCTGCGCCGTGACGGACGTGTCCATGGCAGCCGCTTCATACGTGAAATTGACCGCGGATAAAACCTTATCGAGTCTGCCGCTCCATTCCCGCCTGTCCCGGTACCATTCGCACACGCATGACCACAACGGATGCACCTCGGCATCATCGGCATTCCTTCTTATATTGCAGATAAGTTCATTGAATGTGGGCGATGGTAGCGTAATGAGA
>CAZCKQ010000312.1:0-1828 GCA_964499315.1 uncultured Eubacteriales bacterium
CTGCGCCTGTATCACGCAGCAGCTGCACCCTTGCCTTTGCGATATATGCCGCCGGCCCGAAGGTCTCCGTATACCGCACTCCGTGATAGCTCGCATCAGGTTCGGTCAGCCAGGGGAATTTGCCGCCCGCCGCCCAATCGAATCTGCCCGAATCGATGATTACTCCGCCGATGGAGGTGCCGTGTCCGCCTATGAATTTGGTGGCGGAATGCACCACAATATCGGCGCCGTACTCAAACGGCCTGATCAGGTAAGGTGTGCCGAATGTATTGTCTATTATGAGCGGCAGGCCGTTTTCATGCGCTATCTTTGCAACGGCTTCAATGTCTATGATATTGATTCCCGGATTACCGAGCGATTCGATGTAAACCGCCTTAGTATGCTTATTGATCGCCCTTCTGAAGTTTTCCGGATCGTCCGGGTCTACAAAGACCGTTTTCACACCGAGCCTCGGGAGCGTTACGGAAAAAAGATTATACGTGCCGCCATATAGGGTGCTTGCCGATACTATCTCATCACCCGCTCCTGCGATATTCAATATGGCATAGGTCACCGCAGCCGAGCCCGACGCCGCCGCCAACGCTCCTATGCCTCCCTCGAGGGCGGCCATGCGCTGCTCGAAGACATCGGTAGTCGGGTTCATTATACGGGTGTAGATATTGCCGGATTGCTTCAATGCAAAGAGATCGGCCGCATGCTGTACGTTTTCGAACACATAGGAAGTGGTCTGATAGATAGGTACAGCCCTGGCGCCGGTAGCGGCGTCCGGCTTCTGACCTGCATGTACTTGCAAGGTTTCGAATTTGAGTTTTCTATCGCTCATTTATTTAAGCCCCCTTTCTATGCCTAATATACTCCTAATATGCTTTCATCGTTGGAAAAACATATGGTTTGACCGGGCTCGACGACCAAAAAGTCTTCGTTGTCCCAATCTCCCCCGACGAATCTTTTAATGAGCCCGGTATCCCCGCGAAGCTCGTCATAATTCCATTTAAGCCATTCTGCGCATTCCCTGGAGTACTTCTTATACCCAGCCTCCGCAGCCGCATCCAAAATACCTGTTTCCACATAGGCAACATTGGAATATTGCCGGTACCATTGGCTTTCCATCTCCATAAGATATGCGCCGTTATCTTCGCCGTATTTATCGATGTAGATCTTCAAAGCCTGCTCATATCTGTCTTTGCCGGGCATGGGAGAGGTGTCTATCCACCCGGGGGTATACCAGTACGTTCCGGGATGGCTGTCGAAATACTCCCTGTACCTTTGCTTTGAACCAAGGAAAAAGGTGATGCAGTCGTGCCCGCGCATCATGACCAGCCTGGTCTTTCGGGCTTTTATGCCTGCCGTGCCATTGCTGCACAGTCCGTATCCGATGAGGATGGCGTCGTAGCCTTTATTATCTTTACTATCTTTATTACCTTTACTATCGGCGCTATTTTCAGCTTCTTTTTCGGCTTCATTTTCAGCCTCGTTTTCAGCCTCGTCGATTGCCTTCTGCAGCTCAGCGCGTAATATATCCGGGGTGCAATGCAGCCCCTGTTTCAGGAACCTGAAATTGAAGATATTATTCGACATCGAAGCAAAATAGCATATCTCGCGCCACAGCACATGACATCCGATAAAAAGGAACCTTTTAGCGCCTGTCATAAATAATCCTCCTGCGTATGATACTAATATACCACTCGGTAATTAACGCGGCAATTGGATTGACAGCCAATTAGCTTGACAAAGGATTTGGCGTTGACTTAAAATAAGCATGTGCATTCACTCACATGGTGGATATAGCTTAGTTGGTTAGAGCGCCAGGTTGTGGCCCTGGAGGTCG
>CAZCKQ010000313.1:0-1824 GCA_964499315.1 uncultured Eubacteriales bacterium
GGCGTGGATTATTTGTATGAACGGGAGGCTGATCTTATCGGGATAGATTGCTTTTTACAGGTCGTTGACTACGCTTTTGCTTATCGTGGACTTGTTGCAGCTCTCGGAATCATTGTATTGCACATCTTATAAGGATGGGACTTACACCCCTTCTTTTCGGCAGATCTGTTACACAAACTCGTTTTTAGGCAATTATTGTTCTTCCCATGAAATATATGAATCGATGATTTCATTGATAACTTCCTCACCGTCGCCGATAACGAAGAAATCAAAAATGGATGCGAGCGGCTCCGGGTTGAATGCGCACGGGCCTCCCGCGCAGACAAAAGGGAATTCCCCGCCCCTTTGTGCGGCAAGAACCGGAATGCCGGACAGATCCAGCATATTGATTATATTGGTATATGACATCTCATACTGAAGCGTGAATCCCACAATATCGAAAGTATTGACCGGATCTTTTGATTCCAGCGCGAACAGCGGAATGCCGGCCTTGCGCATCTCCGCCTCCATATCGGTCCATGGCGCAAAGACCCTCTCGCAATAGGTATCATCCCTGAGGTTCATTATATGGTACAGAATCTTCAAGCCAAGGTTGGACATCCCGATCTCATGGACATCGGGAAAACACAAAGCGAACCGTACCTTTGCCTGGCCGGGCTCCTTGACGGCCATGTTCCACTCGCCGCCGGTGTACCTGGCCGGCTTCTCAACGTTCAGCAACACATTATCACTGAGTTTTACCGGCATATGTTATACTTTACCATTCCGCATATATTCTCTGTATGAAGGTCCGTATTCCGCCGCAAGCCTTATAGCCTCCACCATGCTCACCGGGCTTGCGATGCCCTTGCCCGCTATATCAAAAGCAGTCCCATGATCTACGGATGTCCTCAAAAACGGCATCCCGAGAGTCAGGGAGATGGTCCTCTCAAAATCGAGGGTCTTGGCCGCAATATGCCCCTGATCGTGGTAAAGCGACAGGACTGCATCGAACCGCCCGTTGAGCGCCAAATGGAATACCGAATCCGCAGGGACCGGCCCTGTAACTGTGGCTCCTTTTTGTTTGGCGGCGGCGACGGCAGGGCATATCTCGTCCATCTCCTCCCGCCCGAAAAGGCCGTGTTCCCCGTTATGGGGATTCAACCCCGCCACGGCGATGTGCGGGTCCTGAAGCCCGAGGCTTTTGAGGGCCTCATTGCACCTTATTATATATTCCACAATCCGCTCTATTTTAATAAGCCCGCATGCATCGCGAAGACTAACATGCCTCGTCAGGAAGAATATCCTCAACCCGCGCACCTGGAACATCGTAAGCGGATCATAGGCCCCGGTCAGCCCCGCGAATATCTCGGTATGACCGATATATTCTATACCCGCAGCCTTTAACGCTTCTTTGCTGATCGGGGTGGTTGCTACCGCGTCGACGCTCCCCTGCATGGCCAACCGCGTTGCATACTCGATATACCAATATGCGGCATTTCCGGCCTCAGGCTGTATACTTCCGAAATCAAGACCGCCGATGGATTCACGTTCATCATTTCCCGGAGGGGGGATATAGTCGATGATCCCCTTTCTGAATAGTCCTTCTTCAGGAGAAGCTATCAGGTTCAATCCCGTTTTGGCTTCACAACCAATAATATGGCATATCCTTTTGAGCACTTCGCCATCGCATATCGCCACAGGTCTGCATATATCATGCAAACCGCCGTCCAGAAAAGCCTTTACCAATATCTCGGGTCCGATCCCGTTCGGATCACCCGCCGGTACGCCTATAACCGCTTTATCAACCGCTTTATACATAATCCCCGTCCGCAATAAAACGCA
>CAZCKQ010000314.1:0-1822 GCA_964499315.1 uncultured Eubacteriales bacterium
CGGGATACGACAGGATAAATATTCCGACGATGTCCCGCATTCTGACATCGTCAGATATATCAATTATTACAAGACAATGGGCGGCGACATGGGCGGCCAGGAATACCCCATCGAAAAGGAAAAGGAATTGCTGAGGCTGATTTCCCTCGGCGATAAGGCGGGCTCACAAAAAGTACTTAATGAGATATTCGGCTATATATTTTTCTCGACCGGAGGCAATTTCGAGGTCATCAAGGCAAGAGTGCTTGAACTGGTCGTTCTGCTGTCAAGAGCCGCTCTTGAAGGCGGCGCGGATGTGGAACAGATATTTGGCTTGAACTACAGCTATTTGAGCGAAATCAACAGGTTTAATTCCGTCGATGAGCTCACATACTGGCTTTCAGGTATAATGGCCCGCTTCACCGACCTGGTGTTCAACCTCACGGGCGTCAAGCATGTCGATGTCATATTTAAGGCGATAGAGTACGTAAAGAACAACTATATGAAGAAAGTGACACTGGAAGAAGTAGCGTCAAAGGTCTACCTGACGCCATCCTACTTCAGCAAGATATTTAAGGAGGAGATGAAATACAACTTCAACACCTACCTTAATCGCGTCAGGATCGAAGTTGCAAAAAAGCTGCTGCTTGACGAATCAGTACCCCTGGTGGACGTATCCAGCATTGTCGGATATGAAGACCAGAGTTATTTCTCAAAAGT
Organism: uncultured Eubacteriales bacterium; assembly: GCA_964499315.1. Taxonomy (GTDB): domain Bacteria; phylum Bacillota; class Clostridia; order Acetivibrionales; family CAYWGM01; genus CAYWGM01. The sequence goes on from CAZCKQ010000314.1 coordinate 700, forward strand.
ATTTAAAAAGATGGCCGGCATAAGCCCGGGCAAGTACAGGGAATCGCGCGGGCAGGCCAAATTGGCATAAGTGTGTTATGAGATGAAAAATATATTATATATCCGGAATGGGAGGAGTTATTGTGAGTATTTTAAACGAGATTTCTGAGAATCTGCAGCAAGGAAAAGCAAAGGTTGTGAAAGAGCTTGTCCAGAAAGCCATTGATGAAGGACTGAGCGCAAAAGAGATCCTCGAAGAAGGCCTTTTGGCCGGAATGGGCGTCATCGGCGGCAAATTCAAGAGAAACGAAGTCTATGTCCCTGATGTGCTCATAGCGGCAAGGGCAATGAATGCCGGTTCCGAGTTGCTGAAGCCGCTTCTGGCTTCCAGCGGCGTAAAAGCCAAAGGCAAGGTCGTGCTCGGCACGGTTAAGGGTGACCTGCACGATATCGGCAAGAACCTCGTCAGAATGATGATGGAAGGCAAAGGACTTGAGGTTGTGGACATCGGAATCGACGTCCCCACCGACAAATTCATCAAAACAGCCATCGAGCTTCAGGCCCAGATTATAGCCTGCTCAGCCCTCCTGACCACCACCATGGGAGAGATGAAAAACGTCATCGCTGCTGCAAAAGAAGCCGGTATAAGGGACAAAGTCACAATCATGATCGGCGGGGCTCCTGTAAACGACAGCTTCTGCAAGAGCATCGGCGCGGATATATACGCTCCGGACGCCGCATCTGCAGCAGACGCGGCTGTCGAGGCCTGCACCAAAATGGTCCATTAAAGAAAATGTACTTAAATGAAAGAGGCTGCCTCATATCAGATTACTGATTTTGAGGCTGCCTCTTCCCTATACTTCCATAATTATCGGCAATATCATCGGGTTGCGCTTGGTCTTCCCATACAGGAAATCTCCGAGCTTTTCCCTGATACAGTTCTTTTTTGTGTTCCAGTCGTTCTTACCTTCTTCCTCGCATTTCTGGAGCACTTGTCTTACCACTTCCTTGATTTCTCCGAACAGGTCTTCGGATTCCCTGACGTAAACAAATCCTCTCGAAATGATATCCGGGCCTGCGATTACTTCGCCCGACCCTTTCCCGGCCGTAATGACGATGACGATCAGGCCGTCCTGCGACAGAT
>CAZCKQ010000315.1:0-1782 GCA_964499315.1 uncultured Eubacteriales bacterium
TACAATTTATTCATGATTTATTAAAAAAGATTATCAATAATATACTATACGTGCTGTTGTAATGAATGAACCGGTTTTTATTTATATAGTACAGGGGGGATGACAATGATAGAAATTCAGAATCTGACCAAGCGATACGGTCAGATTGTTGCGGTGAAAAATCTCAATTTCACTGTGCAAAAGGGTGAGATCTTAGGCTTCCTCGGACCTAACGGAGCCGGGAAAAGTACTACGATGAACATCATCACAGGTTACTTGCCTTCAAGCGAAGGTACTGTCAAGGTCTGCGGTTTTGATATACTCGAAAGTCCTAAAGAGGTCAAAAAAAGAATCGGCTATCTGCCGGAGCATCCGCCGTTGTTTATGGATATGACGGTAATCGATTATCTCAATTTTGTAGGCGACCTCAAACGTGTAGACAAAAAACAAAAGAAAAATCAGATTGCAGATATTATGGAATTGGCCAGGATAACCGATATGCGTAACAGGTTGGTAAAGAACCTATCCAAAGGTTACAAGCAAAGGGTTGGATTGGCTCAGGCCCTCATCGGCAATCCTGAGGTGCTGGTGCTGGACGAGCCTACGATAGGTCTGGACCCCAAGCAGATAATCGAAATGAGGCGTCTGATTAAAGCACTGGGTAAAGATCATACCGTGATACTGAGTTCACATATCCTTCCGGAGATAAGTGCGACCTGCGACAGGGTCGTCATTATCAATAAAGGCCAGATTGCGGCGATAGATACGACCGACAACCTCTCCAAAAACCTCGGGAATGCATCCAGGCTTTTAGTTACCGTCGCAGGTCCGAAGACTTCCGTCCTTGGCCATATCAAAGAGTTGTACGGAATTAAATATGTAGAGGCAAATCTTGAAAAAGGAAAAGACGTCGTCAGTTATGTCATCGAATCGGATAAGGAGATCGATGTGCGGCGTCCTTTGTTCTTCGCGATGGCGAAGGCCGGATATCCCATAATCGAACTCAGATCGCTCGATATGACGCTTGAGGATATTTTCCTTCAGATTACGACTCAAGAGAAGGAGGTTGTTTGATCATGGGTGCGATAATCGCAAAAGAAATCAAATCTTACTTCTATTCGCCGGTTGCATATGTCCTGATCGGTCTTTTCATATTGCTCGCATCTGTCTTTTTCTGGCCGAATCTGACGTACCAGTCGGGCGATTTCAACGGTAACCTTTCAACAATGGGATTTATACTGATTTTTATAATACCGATACTGACGATGAGGATATTGGCCGAGGACAGGAAGAACGGAACTGAAGTCCTGCTGATAACTTCTCCCGTCAACCTTACCGATATCGTCGTAGGAAAATATCTTGCAACGTGTGTCGTATTCCTGATCCTTACCGGCATTACATTGATTTATCCCATTATTTTGCTGGCATACGGGGCGCAATTGACGGTGCAGCTGATCGGAGGGTATATCGGGTTCATTCTTCTGGGAGCATCGTTTATTGCAGTTGGAGTGTTTGCCTCTTCTTTAACCGAGAATCAGGTGATTGCGGCGGTTATTTCATTTGTCAGCCTGATTATCATGTGGGTGGCAAACGGTCTGGCAGGATTGGTAGGAGGGATCGTTTCAAAGGTGCTCGACTGGGTTTCGCTTCTTTCAAGGTATGATGACTTCAACAGAGGCGTCCTTGGTTTGAGCCCTGTAATATACTACTTGTCCTTTATCGCGGTTTTCCTGTTTCTTGCGATAAGGGTCATAGAAAAAAGACGCTGGAGTCAGGGGTGATGCGGAATGGATAAGAATAAGA
>CAZCKQ010000316.1:0-1760 GCA_964499315.1 uncultured Eubacteriales bacterium
CCCTGGCGTAATGCGAAGGGTACATCATTGGCGATATGCAATCAATATCCTTGCCAATCAATTAAGGTACTGACCGATATTCTCCCTGTCCCCAGGGCTTTCGCAGATGATACCGTAGACGTCGGCTGAAATAGGGACCTCAGGAATGGACTTCTTGGCTAATGATAGGAATTCATTGATTGCCTCGTGTTTTGGCCTTGGATTTTCACCGAAATACGGTTCAGGCTTCTTGCTGCCGCCCGGAAAACGGACGTAATCGAATTGTATCTCGTCAAACCCCTTGCTGACGGCTTCTTTTGCTATGGCAATGAGGTAATCCCACGATTCTTTGTTGTACGGATCTATCCAGGGCACCAGCTCCCCGTCGGAATTCTTTTCGCGCCATATTGCGCCGGTGCTGGTCCTTATCGCAAATTCCGGCCGTTTTTCAGGGAGGGTTGGGTCTTTGAAGCAAACTATCCTTCCTATCACATAGATATTATTTTCATGAAGCTTTTTAATAACTTTATCGACGTCATATTTCTTCATCCAGGCCTTTATTGACGTGACGCCGGGCACCGTCGACTCATAGCCGACGAGTCCGTCGTCATCCTTGATGTCTATCACGTAGGAATTTATCTCAGTGGTATTGGCCAAGCGGATATAATGATCGAGTTTGGAGGCGCTGCCCGCGGTCCATCCTGTCAGGTAAAGCGCTTTGACCTTGACATTGACGGGTCCGGCAGGTGAAGGCGGTACTACCGGGGTAGCTGACGGTGATACCGACGCAGCGACCGAGGGTGTAACTGTCGGAGTCGGCAACGGATCATCGGACTGCAGACCTGTGCCGGTACCTGCATTTGCACCACTGTTCCCAGGCGGGTTAGCGGCAATCGCATAGTTATATATAAGTAAAGAAGCTGCAGCAAGCACAGCTAAGATAAGTACCGAAACACAAACAGCGGGGTATCTTCTTACCCCGGATTTTATTTTGCATTTACAGATATCAAATACCTTAAAAAAAACGTCTTTTATTCTCATACGCTATATCCGCTATATAAATTATACCTAAGTATTTTTATCGGGTCATCGGCAAATTATTCCGCGGGCTCTTTAAGGAAGCTGGCGGCGTTGTATACATTGCCGCTGTTCCAGATGATCCACTGTTCATAGCCGGCGTCATAAACCGCCTGTATTTGCTGCCGCAACTGTTCCGGTCCATATGTCTGGTAATAGCCCTCCAGCAGATAAGTGGCGGTAAAACCCTGCAAATACGGACGAACAGTGGCCCTGTAACCCTCAACCTGCGAAATCCTGCTCTTACCTTTTACAAGGCTGTTGTAAACGACTTCATACGGTTTCAGATCCGGGATGGTAAACAGCACGCCGTTGACAGACTGGCCTACGCCATTGCCCATCGTACCACGAGACTTATTTGCAAAATGGGATGGGTACAGCATCGGACTGATGCAGTCAACATCTTTGCCTACATATTCAAGTATCTGTCCTATTGCGTCACTTTTAGGCGCCACTTCGCAGATTATGCCGAATACATCCGCCGAAACGGCGGCGCCCATATTATCGCGCAGCTCTTCGGTGGCCTGCTTGAGGAACCCGCATATGGTATCAGACCTGGAAGGCATGTTTTCACCGTAATATATCTCGCCTTTCTTAGCCGTCGGGAACCTCACATAATCGAACTGTATCTCGTCGAACCCTTTTTCTATGGCCTCTTTGGCGATATCCAGGTTGTACCTCCAGACCTCTTCCTTATATGGGTT
>CAZCKQ010000317.1:0-1756 GCA_964499315.1 uncultured Eubacteriales bacterium
TGCTTAAAAGCGGGAAACCTGATGAAGCAGAAAAGATCTTCAGAGAATTGCTCCAAAGAGATATTCCTGAGGAAAACCGGTCTTTTGCCAAATCGACCCTTGCTCTCGCGATATGGAAAAAAGGTGACCTTGACGGAGCTGTGGAACTGCTTGAAAATGTGATCAAAGAGTACAAAACATCTATCATCTACGGAAGCCTCGGATATCTTCTGATATTGAAAGGCGACCTGGAAAAGGCGCTTGCGTTCAACCTCGAGGCATATGACTACAACAACTCGAATGCCGTCATCCAGGATAACCTCGGACAAACGTATTATTTGCGCGGCGAAATCGAAAAGGCGGAAGAAATATACCTGAAGTTGATCCCCTCCAATCCTTCCATACCGGAAGCCTACTATAATTACGGCCTGGTCCTGATGAGCAAAGGCAAAAAAACCGAAGCTGCCGAAAACTTCAGAAAGGCGCTGGATTGCAGATTCACTTATCTAAGTACTATAACCAAAGAAGATGTCCGGCAGAAAATGGCGGAATCAGAGGCTGAATATCAGTATCATTAAACCGATGCATCCCGTAAAAACAAGGGCATATTTCAACGTTATAGATAATATTTTGCTTTCGGAACCTGCAAGACCGGTTGCAGAAACAGCTATTGAGATGCTCTGAGGCGATACGAGTTTACCGGCGGCGGCACCGCTGGCATTGGCGGCAGCCAGCCACGAAGGATCGGCATTTATCGCAATGGCTGTCTGTCTCTGGAGTTCTCCGAAAAGCACATTTGAGGAAGTATCGCTGCCTGTGAGCAAGGTACCCAATGCGCCAAAAAACGGCGATATCAGCGGAAAAAGCTTGCCTGTCAATGACGAGATGCCATCCGATATCGAAGCGATCATGCCGCCATAACTCATGACCTTGGCAAGTGCCACAATCGACACGATCGTAATTATTGTCTTACCCATTTGCTTGAGCGTCCTTGCCGCAATTGCCGTTATCACCTTGAAATTCAGCCTCTGCAGCAATCCGCCCGTTATGGCTGCAACAAAGATAATTGTTCCGGGATTGGTCAGAAAGGCGCCAAGGGATTTAAGCCCGGGTAAAAGCCGTGTGGCAAGGACTATCGCCAGAATAAATATGTAAGGGCTCCATGAGCGTAATGCATCAGTCATTCCCACCCGTCCGGCCGACGGATCTCCTTCCTCCACCTGTTGTACTCTGCACCATACGACAATCGTCGCAAGCGAAAGCAAAGAGCCGGCAAATGCAGCCAGTTCAGGTCCGATAAAGCATGCTGCAAGTGTTTGCCCGATTCCGAAGCAAATTCCCGAAGCAAGTGAAACTCCTATTACTCCCCTTAATCCGCCTTTTCCTTTTTCTCCTTTTACGCTTACACTCCGCGAAATGATCAGAACTATAAGAAGAGGCAGAACGATTACGAAAGGCAGCATTTGCAATGCGGCATATGTACTCAGACCGGCAAGCGGTAGACCGGTTACCATGGAAAGCGTTATAACCGGGATGCCGACCACGCCGAAAGCAACCGGCACAGTATTGGCGACAAGACATACAATTACCGCAAGCATCGGATTGAATCCCATAGCCGCCATCAGCCCGGCGGGAATAGCCCCTGCAGTCCAGAACCCGGCGACAGCTTCAAGAAAACCACAGAAGCACAAAGCAAGAATGATGCGCTGCACCCTGATATCATGCGAAATAGAAACAAGCATATATTTGATGTTCTCGCTTGGCCCGCTTACGATCG
>CAZCKQ010000318.1:0-1727 GCA_964499315.1 uncultured Eubacteriales bacterium
GGCGTTATTCAAAGGGCCGCACTACGACAGAAGGGGCTCAATCCAGACGTTTTAGTTATGACAGCTACCCCCATACCTCGAACGCTCGCCATGACTGTATACGGAGATTTGGACATTTCCGTGATTGACGAATTTCCCCCGGGAAGAAAAGAGATTCGCACGAAGGTATTTTTTGAAGATCAACGCGCGAGTGTTTATGAAATAATTCGCAAGGAACTACACAAGGGGAACCAGGTTTTTATTGTGTATCCTCTGGTTGAAGAATCGGAAAACCAGGATTTGAAAGATGCAACGAATATGGCGGAACTCTTAAGAAATGAAATTTATCCAGATTTCAGAGTCAGGCTCATTCATGGCCGGATGAAAGGGAAAGAAAAAGATCAGGTAATGACAGATTTCTTACAGAAAAAGATCGACATCCTCGTTTCCACAACGGTTATCGAAGTGGGGATTGATATCCCTCAGGCGTCCCTGATGGTGATAGAGCACGCGGAGCGATTCGGCCTGTCCCAACTTCATCAGTTGCGTGGAAGGGTAGGGAGGAGCGATATTCCGTCATACTGTATCTTGGTGTCACAATACAAACGCACGGAAGATTCAAGAAAACGGTTGTCTGTCATGGAACAGACAAACGACGGTTTCAAAATTGCCGAAGAGGACTTAGCCATACGGGGTCCGGGGGAATTTATGGGAACAAGACAATCGGGTATCCCTGATTTCCGGATCGCCCATATCCTGAGGGATGTGCACATCTTAAGTGAAGCAAAAACAGATGCCTTTTCTCTCGTTGAACAAGATCCTCTTCTTGAAAAAGATGAGCATGCGCTACTGAAAGAGGTGCTCTTACGCAGATGGGGCGGGAGGCGCGAACTTGCAAAAACCGGTTAAATTAGGAAGAGAGCTTTTTCGAATAGATTTCACGACAGCAATATCTTAATGACACGCCGGATATAAACAGTAAATAGCGTATACATTTCCGACCACACCATCATTTTTTTAATATGCATCGATTGATTTTAAAAAACAATATCTTATCAGGCCTATTGCTTTACAAAAACAGGACCATAATAAATAATCAGCCATATCACCATAGATCAAGAAAGTAATTACAGTTAATATTCGTGTGATTGAAGGTATGCTCATAGAAAGAGTGCTGTTTTGCCATACCTCTCAGGACATTACGGTTGACAATTACATGGTTACTGGTATAGAAGTGTCTACGTTTGATAATAATGTTTCTATATTCTCTCTCTATGTTGGGAATTACAAAAAAAGCGGTTATAACAGAGAGCAAATAGGTATGAGCTTATGAAAGCGATAAATCTTGGATTAATCGGTTACGGCACTATTGGAACGGGAGTTGTCAGGCTTCTTTATAAGAGTTTGGACATTATCCAAAATCGGCTTGGCGCGAAACTTGTCCTAAAGAAAATTGCTGATATTGACATTATTTCAAAGAGACAGGCAACAGTCAAAAAAGAGCTGTTAACGACGGATGCGAAAATAATCCTCAACGACCCTGAAATAGATATTGTGATTGAGCTTATGGGCGGTTATGAGCCTGCGCGCTCATTTATCCTTGAAGCAATTGGAAAGAAGAAGCACGTAATTACCGCCAACAAAGCGCTTCTTGCTGCATATGGGAATGAAATATTTCAGGCTGCTGAAATGGCGGGAGTCGATATCGGTTTCGAGGCCAGCGTCGGGGGGACAATCCCCATTATCAA
>CAZCKQ010000319.1:0-1720 GCA_964499315.1 uncultured Eubacteriales bacterium
GCACACTATCTATGTCTTTTTTCATGAATATTTTTTTCCCAACCGGGTCTATCTGCTTCAATCCGCCGTACCTGCTGCCGATACCGGCCGCCATAACCGCAAGCGCTGGTTTTGTCATATATTTCTATTCCTCATATGTCCTCTATTCATCATATCCGCGGGGGTTTTTGCTCTGCCAGTTCCAGGAATCCGAGCACATCTCGCCGATTCCCAGCGATGCCTTCCACTGCAGTTCATTCTCCGCTTTGGAAGGGTCCGCATAACACTCGGCAATATCGCCCGGCCGTCTTGGCGCAATCTTGTAAGGTATCGGCCTTTCGCAGGCCTGCGAATATGCGCTCAACATCTCAAAAACACTGTAGCCGCGACCTGTACCAAGATTGTATATGTCCAGCCCCGGACCATGTCTGAACTTTTCCAGTGCTTTTATATGCCCCTTGGCCAAATCCGTAACATGGATATAGTCCCTGACGCCGGTGCCGTCCGGGGTCGGATAATCATTTCCGGTTACGCTGAGCATATCAAGCTTGCCGATCGCAACCTGTGAAATATATGGCATAAGGTTGTTGGGAATACCATTGGGATCCTCGCCTATCATTCCGCTCCGGTGCGCCCCGACGGGATTAAAATACCTGAGGATGGATATGTTCCATGAATTATCGGAATAGTACAGGTCCTGCAGGATCTGTTCAATTGTAAGCTTTGTCCTCCCATAAGGATTTACGGGCTTCAGCGGGAAGTCTTCCCTGATGGGCACCGCATGAGGAATACCGTAGACGGTGGCAGATGAACTGAACACAAACTTCTTAACGCCGTGCTTCTGCATCAGGTCGCACAAATTCAGCGTCCCCGTGATATTATTATGATAATAACGGAGCGGTACGGAGGTCGATTCGGAAACCGCCTTTAAACCGGCGAAATGCAGCACGGCGTCGATGCAATTATTGCTGAACACATCATCGAGAGCATCCCGCCAAAGAAGATCCACCTTATAGAATTTGGGCAGTTTGCCGGTTATTTGCCCTACCCTTTTGAGCGAAGCCTCCTTGCTGTTGCTCAGGTTATCGACCACTACGACCTCAAAGCCCGATTCAAGCAATTCGACGCATGTATGGCTGCCGATATAACCCGCGCCCCCGGTCACCAGTATTGCCATCTGCCCATCTCCTATCATAAACGATCATATGTAATGAAAAATATATGCAATAAATATTATATCACACGCGGATCAATCCGCGGCTGAACCCGGTAATACATCGGCCGCCGGCCGGCGTGACCAGAAATGTATTCTCGATGCCCACCATGCCGATGCCTTCAATACCTTTTTTGGGTTCGACAGCAAGCGCCATCCCTTCCCGGAGCGGGTCGTCAAAACTGTCGGCTATTACAGGCGTCTCATCGACCAGTAGGCCGATGCCGTGGCCGAGGAATCTGACCCTGCGGTCGCCGAATCCCATGAAATTCTCCAGAAAGCCCGCGTCAAGCGCGCTCATGACAGTATTATAGATATGTGACGGACAAATACCCGGCCTGAGCATTGCGGCAATCTCATCCTGCAGTTCGACGCACTTTGAATGTACCGCTATCGCGTCATCCGGAAGCGGCCTGCCGAACATATAGGTCATTGTCTTATCGGTATGGTAGCCGTCCACACCGCATGCCGCTTCGATAAAAACAAGATCGCCCGAAGTCTGTACCCTTCCGCTTGCCACGTGTATCT
>CAZCKQ010000320.1:0-1694 GCA_964499315.1 uncultured Eubacteriales bacterium
AAGGAGCAGCGCTCCCGTGAGTATCAGCGCGGCAAAGCTGAACACTATTAATCTTGTCGGATCAATATTTAATATTTTGTTGCTTCTGCTCTTATATGCTATCTTAAGCATGATTTACCTCATTGAAACACGAATATAACCGTAAAATATACAAGCATGACGATGAGTCCCACCGGCGCTCCGAATGCGGCCCATTCGCGGCTTTTGATCTTGAGCTTCGACGCGGAAATAATATTCGGAATATTGCCGGGTATAAGCATGCCCCCGCTGATCAGCAGTCCCATGAGCACCGATTGTATCTGCCCGACGGACATTGCAGGGCTGATCTCGGCGGCGGCCAGCGTCGCGTTGTCGAGAACCGCCGATACCATGTTGCCCCAATAGAGGAACATACTGTCCAAGTTTATGATGTATATGTCTATCAGAGGTTTGAAGCCTGTCCCGAGAAGCTCCAGGGCAAAAACGAAGACATAGACTTTAAATGCTCTTAATAAGACTCCTTTATAGCTCTCCTTACCGCCTTCGTCTGTCTCGGTCCAGTTCTCGAATTCACTTTCTCCGCCGTTCGTTCCGGTAATATTGCCGCCTCTTTTTATAATGCAGGCGCCGAGAAGACCGAGCGCGATTACGCCCGGCGCTACGTAAAAGCCAAGGAGCCTTACGAAATACCAGAAATCGGTATTCAATTTGGAAGCGACGATAGTCGAGAGGGGTTCGCCGACAGGGGTCAGCACCGCCCCGAGGCCTATGGAAAAGCATGCCAATATTATAAAACGTACTTTTTGCTTCCTTTCCAAAGGCATGACCTGCGCCATTTCAACCAGCAGTAACGCTGCTATTATTGCCGTTATGATGCTCGACAGGAAGCCAAGGACTATTATTATCAGGAACAGCAGCACTTTAAATGGAAATATTTTTATGAGGAATTGCATCATCATCTTGATTCGGTTTTTGAGCGCTTTGAACAAAAAACCCGCGGCAAGCACCGCCGCCGTTATCATGTATAAAAAGCGGTTGGTCAGTATATGCGCGAATAATTCCGGAGTAAGCAACCCGGATATGATTACCGATGCAAGTCCCATTATAAAAAGAAAATACTCGAGGTTATGCTCGACCACTTTTACAGTAAAAGGAAGGATCAACACAAGCAGCAATACTATTAAAAGCCCGATAGTCATGATAATCTGTTTCCTCCATATAAAAACAAAACTATTATACCATTTGCGCCATAATTGACAATGTTAATGAATATTTATCGCAAAAAGGCAGATTATAATCTTATTACAACTTTGCTCCGGAGGTATATTGGATGAGATGCAGAGATTGCATGAATTTCAGATGTGAAGCCGGAAGCAATCTGGAATGCAGCAAGGAGATCTCCCCCGGATCCGGTGTTACAAAAGGAAGGTGCATGTTGGACAACAGGAGCTGCAGTATGGACGATAATTGCGGCTGCGGGGGATTCAAGAAAAGGTGATTTGATTAGATTGGCAGGTAGAAATTGTACCTGCCAATTTAATGAGATTTTTTATGATTTGGGGTGAAAGTCATTAAACATTTATCGATTTTATTGATACTTGTTATGTTTGTTTCTGTTTTTGTGTTTCAAAATGCATATGCCGATGACATAAACGAAAATGATGAAGAATTCTTCATCGAAGAATGCTATTCGGGATCCCTGGAATATCCGTCGG
>CAZCKQ010000321.1:0-1690 GCA_964499315.1 uncultured Eubacteriales bacterium
TTCTGCCAGGTCCTCGGCATATGAACCGTCCAATAGCGACAAGATCTGCTCTTCAGAAAGAAAGAAGCTCGCAATATACCTATGGCGCAAAGTGCTCCACGAAGCTCCGACAACGGTAACTTTGAGGTCATGGAACGGTCCATGGAATACAAGCAGCGGAAGTGTGACGGCGGTAAATATGATCTCGAAAACAAGAAAAATCAGTAACTTTTTATATCGTCCATGTCCGCGCCTGCTCCTGCGTCCGCGTCCACGTCGTGCGGCAGGCTTCTTCTCATGTATGAACGCAGGATTCGCAACTGTTTGCTGTATATCTACCATCCCCTCAAATAAGACAAACCCTCAAATAACTAAAACAGTATATTGCAATACAGTATATTGCAATAATAGTAGTAAATATCGTAAGCATTATAAGCATAATGAACGCAAAACGCAATACGATATAAATGATAAGGGAGGCAGCCTATGCATTTTGTGGGCAGAATAAGGGTCATTCCGGTAGTACCTGAGCAGTTATCGCGATTATCCGATATCGCATATAACCTGTGGTGGACATGGAACCCGGAAGTGCTTGATATATTCAGTCAATTGGACGGCGACCTCTGGGAAAGGACAGAGATGAACCCCATCCGTTTCATTCATGAAATAAGCCGGGAAAAACTCATTAAAAAAGCATGGGATCCCGGTTATATGTCGCTATACCGCAAAAGAGAAGAAGCTTTTGACGCATATCTGGCATCCGGCGGGAAGGCGTGGTTTGCCCGGAACCACCCTGACAGCAAATGTCACATAGCCTATTTTTCCGCTGAGTATGGCCTGACCGAGATACTGCCGATCTACTCGGGCGGCCTCGGCGTCCTTTCGGGCGATTTTTGCAAATCAGCCAGCGATATGGGGATGCCTTTCACGGCAATAGGCCTGTTCTACAGGAACGGTTATTTTGAACAACGTATCGGGCACGACGGATGGCAGCAGAATAATTATCCCTGCCTTGATCTGCAGGACCTTCCCGTTTTGCCTGTGACCGACGTCAACGGGATGAATATGCATATCAGCGTGAACATGGCGGGCAGGACGGTGCATGCCGGAATATGGAAGGTCAAAATCGGACGAATCGAACTCTATCTTTTGGATACTGATACGGAACAAAATAATCCTCAGGATCGTCTAATAACTTCGAGGCTTTACGGCGGCGATCAGGAAACAAGGATTCAGCAGGAAATACTGCTGGGGATAGGAGGGATCAGGCTGCTTGACGCCATGGGCATCAAGCCGTCGGTCTGCCATATGAACGAAGGCCATTCCGCATTCCTGGGGCTTGAACTGACCAGGCAGCTGATGGAAGGTCACGGTCTTAATTTCCGCACCGCGATGGAGGCCGCCAGGTCGTCGATAGCCTTCACGACCCATACTCCGGTACCGGCAGGAAACGATGTGTTCCCCGTATGGATGATTGAAAAATACTTCAGCCGTTATTGGGAGTCATTGGGCATCAGCAGACAGGAATTCATGATTCTTGGCTTAAAACCCGACGATTACCAGAACTTCAACATGACTGTCCTGGCGATGAATTTCGCCGGAAAAATAAACGGTGTCAGCGAACTGCACGGAGCCGTTACAAGAACGCTGTATTCCGGCCTCTGGCCCGGAATCCCCGAAAGTGAGGTGCCCATAACGCATATTACGAACG
>CAZCKQ010000322.1:0-1683 GCA_964499315.1 uncultured Eubacteriales bacterium
AAGAGTAAACGCCATAAAATATGTCCTGATGTTCTGAAACAAAACGGATGATTTTCATTCGGTCTCCTGATTTAATTATTATGAACCGGCTTGACTATTTCCTCATTTACCATAGTTCCTTTTCCAGGATTTCATTGAATTTTAAAAATACTTTGCGGTCGCTTAAAATGGACGTATGATCGCAGTTGAAAGCGAAGGTCGCGACGGCGCTGGTGACGGCCCGATCATCCGTGGCTGTACTTCCGCAGTGTTTGTCATTTTCACCGTAGAAAATATAATGGCGGATGTTCGGTGGCAGCCTGTTCTCCAGAGTGGTTTTGATGAAAGGACTTTGCGTTCCCAGATCCATCCAGACAGGAATGCTTTTGTGGATCAGAATCTGCGAGGCATCGGCTAAGCCGAATCCGCTCCAGGGTGTGGCAAATGTCACGAACAGCTTTATGAAATTATTTTGATTATCGGAGGCAAAGCGGGTCAGGAATGACCGGGTTGTCAGGCCGCCTACGCTATGGGCGACAATACCCATTTTCTGGAAGCCGTACTTTTTATGTAGCTCCCGCAGCTCTTCATTGAGCAGGGCTGCGGCGAGAGACAGACGAATGCCCGATGGATAATAAAAGAACCAGGGCTGATAACGGCTCTGGTCTAATCGCATATAAAGATATATCCAGTTCTGCGGGCTACCTTCCGTGCCGTGAACAAAGAGTATGGGAATTTTACGGGGACTGTATTCTCCAACCATATAGATGTGAGCGCCAAATACCTTCATAAAGGAGGATGGATGCCAGTAGCCTGTCTGTGCGTTTTCAGGCGAATAATATTCATGATAAATTTTTAATACCTGGCCATTATGCGTAATTTGCTTGACAACATCCTGTTTCTTCTTGAGGGCGGTTTCCCGAGAAAAATTTATTTGATTGCCGTTGGGTCTGGCGGTTCGGATTACGACGTCGGTGATCAGCTCGTTTTCACGAATGGATATTTCTTTTGGAGAAAAGAATGATCCATATACTCCGGATATTTCGTCATTCTCATATATTCCGTTATGGTTGTAGTCTGCGATGGTGTATAACTGATAGCGACCCTCGGGCAGGTAAAGCATGAATGCACCGGAATTATTGACGGCCAGATATTCGGCCGATTCTCCGCTGACATCCGCCAAACGATGTGCGATGATGAATGTGGAAACTTTGCCATTATCAGCGCCGGTAATTTGGCCTTTAATCACAGCGGAGTTATAAACCGTCGCGTTGTTGTCCCCTTTTGCATGAATAGCCTTTGACGCAACATCATCCCTTGCGGGGATGCTCAGATAACTGCAATTCATCAGGCTCGTCAGCATCAGACAGGCCAGCGTGATTATCCCCAGCAATTTTGAATAATCTGTTTGCCTGTTCATTCCTTCTTAATCCTCGTCTCCAGATATTCAACGGTCTTTTGTCGATTTCTTTTCCTGGCCAGATCAAGGGCGTTTTCGCCTACCGTGTTTTTCAGCTTCAAGTCTGCCTGATTTTCCACAAGGAAGGCAACCATATTTTCCGATCCATACTGTGCGGCCAGCATCAGAGGCGTCAGACCCTGTTGATCCTGAATATTGATAGGGGCATTCATTTTCACAAGCATGGAGACGATATCCGGCTGATTATAATAGGCCGCCAGATGCAGAGCCGTTTCACCGAATCC
>CAZCKQ010000323.1:0-1674 GCA_964499315.1 uncultured Eubacteriales bacterium
ATCAGAAGTGCATAATTATTCTACGAAAACATAAAGAAAAATATAACTTTAAGCTGTACCATTATGTATTACTGACCAAGCATGTTCATTGAGTCATTGAGCCTACGGATACCGGCGGCGCACTTTCCCAGATTATGATGGGGATTAATTTATCATAAGCTCAGCATTATAACACCAAATACAAACATATCGGTCATTTTTGGCAGGACAGGTATAAGAGTATCATTATATCAAAAGATGAATATTTGCTTGCCTGCGGCAGCTATGTGGAATTGAATCCCGTACGGGCAAAAATGGTAGACGACCCGAAAGACTATCCATGGAGCAGTTACCGGGCCTATGCTTACAGAAAGCAGGTTTTCGTTATCGATGAGCATTCTGTTTACTTCAAGTTATCCAGGGAGGAGAAAGAACGGCGGGGAAAATATCGAGAATTTGTACGAAGCATGCTGAAGGAAAAAGAGGCGATGAAGGGGGTAATGGACAGGCGACTGGTATATGGCAGTAATGATTTTGTGAAAAGTATGATAACCGCCTATAATATTTCCGAAAAGATAAAGCGGATCGGGAGGCAAAAAGGGTGGAGAAAAAATAAAGAGAACCGTCCCATTTAATTCTATTAATTCTGGTCCCCTTTAATTCTGAGGTTATCCTTAACTTATGATAGCAATATTCCGATAAATAATGTAAAAACGACACCATAAAAGGGCAGGTAAACACTCCTAATAGTTATAAAAGCGTGCGGCGATTGCTTCCATGACAAAATATTTTTCCCTCATAATAGGCTTGTCCAATACCCCGATTGCATATCTTGCTTGTCTTATAGGACTGATGATTGTTATCTCTGCCGAACACTCAGCGCCGCAAACAGCATGTGCGGAAACGCTCATATCCAACAGGCAAGCTGCTGCTAAAAACCTGAACAGCGAAAATGAACAGTATGTAGTGAAAAAACATATCCTGGTCATCACCTCTCAGCCGTATGTTACGGAATGGTTCATCGAACTGAATAGCTCCTTGCGTAAACAACTCTTTTCTTTTTTGTCAGCCGAAAGTAAACTCAGCTATGAATATATCGGCAGTGAAAGTTTGACCGATCCGGAATACAACACGGCATTAGTTGATCTACTGAAGAAGAAATACTCCCGTATCGCCCTTGATATGGTGATCGCCGTCATGCCCACGGGCAGTCAGTTTTTGCTTGACCATAGCGAAGAGCTTTTTCCGGAAATCCCGGTAATCTACGTCCTACCGTCGAAAGAACAGATCCCCATAATTTCCGGCCGTCCACGGGCGGGGCTGGTAAAAAGCGCATCCAACACTATTCCGGAAACCATTGAACGAATTCGTACCCTGATTCCGGAAACTGAGCATCTGCTCGTTATATCCGGCAGCGGC
This sequence comes from uncultured Eubacteriales bacterium, assembly GCA_964499315.1. Classification (GTDB taxonomy): domain Bacteria; phylum Bacillota; class Clostridia; order Acetivibrionales; family CAYWGM01; genus CAYWGM01. The sequence goes on from CAZCKQ010000323.1 coordinate 1,399, forward strand.
GCCGATGACCTGAATTACAAGAAAATGGCCGAGGAGGCATTGAAAAGCAAGGGATGGCCGAAAACCGTGGAGTATCTGACAGGCATCCCCGCCGGCACGACGATCACCAGCGCCGTGTTGAGTCTCTACTCGTACAACCCGCCTCAAACCAAAGGCTCGGCCGGTTTCTACGGCGTCTACCCGATCGTAACCTCCTGGTCCGACGCCCAGGCCAACTGGACGCTGGCCCGGACCGGCGCGAACAGGTATCGCGCCTTCAGCCTGATCGGGATGCTG
>CAZCKQ010000324.1:0-1669 GCA_964499315.1 uncultured Eubacteriales bacterium
CCGTGTTGTAGACCCCGAGTTCCTTAGCGATCTCCGCTTTGAGTTCCTCGGACATGATTCCATTTCGCCTACTCAACGATAACACCCCCTTCCAGCGCAACACAGTTATTATTCCCCGATATGCCGGGTTTTAATACCTCTTGCGCGGCTTGGAAATCTCGGTCAGGGCTTCGGACGCCTCCGTATCGAAGCGTTTGTCGGTGGCCATATCGCCCAGCGCCACAATGCCCACAAGCTTGCTGTCCTCCACTACCGGAATCCTGCGTATCTGGTACTCGGCCATCATCTTTGTAACGTCGTTGATATTCGTATCCGGGTCGACTGTCTTTACATTTGGCGTCATTATGCCGGAAATATCCGTATTAAAAGGATCGTTGCCATAGGCAATGTTCCTGATGACTATGTCCCTGTCTGTCACTATGCCGCGGAGCGTACTATCTTCATCGCACACCGGTATCGAACCGACGTTGTACTTCTGCATAAGCCTCGCCGCATCCATGACCTTATCGGTGGGATGCACGAAGGCGATCTTTGTCGTCATGACTTCCTTCACTTTCATTTTTCAGTCTTTTCTCCTCTCCATTATTTCCAACATGCTTATTTTGCTCAATTATCGTCAAAATAATGGCTGGAAAATGCAGAAAATAAAGATTTGGGCAATTTAATCCACAGGGCTGTGGATAAATTATTTAAGAAGCGGCGTCCGTAAAGCCTGATATTACTGGTGTCCGCGGGATTCATTTAAATATATCACTGAATATACAAAAACCTGTGGATAAGTTTTTGGTTTATCCACAGGTCGTCATTACATCCTGTCTCTAGATTTTTCTCGAGATTATTTTTGTCTCTATATTATTTCCAGGCTGATGTCGAGGGATTTGGCCGAGTGAGTCAGCGCGCCCACCGATATTATATCTACGCCTGTCATTGCAATCTCCTTGACGTTCTCGATCCTGACGCGGCCTGAGGCTTCGGTCTTTGCCCTGCCATTCACCAGGACCACAGCCTTCTTCATCGTCTCAATGTCCATATTGTCAAGCATGATGATGTCGGCGCCGCCATCCAGGGCTTCAAGCACCTGATCGAGCGTCTCGGTCTCGACTTCAATCTTCAGCGTATGGGGGGCCTTGCGCCTGGCTTCGGAAACGGCGGCCGCCACACCGCCGGCCGCTTTTATATGATTATCCTTTATCAGGATACCGTCGGATAACGAAAACCTGTGGTTTGAGCCGCCGCCGACCCTGACGGCGTATTTTTCAAGCATCCTCAATCCAGGTGTCGTCTTACGCGTGTCGGCAATCCTCACCGGAAGGCCGGCTGCCTCGCGGCAATATCTCCCGGTGATGGTCGCAATACCGGAAAGGCGCTGGAGAAAGTTGAGGGCGGTCCTCTCGCCCTTAAGAACCGAAGACGTGCTGCCGGATATCTCGGCAATTACATCATCCGGTTTGACAGTTTCTCCGTCATGTACCGCATATGTCATCGCGATGCTGTGGTCGATCGCGCGGAACACCCCTGCGGCGACGTCCATGCCCGCGATGATGCCTTCTTCACGCGCTATCAAGTATGCCTTAGTCTGCAGCGACGGATCTATCAGCATATCAGTTGTAATATCGCCGTATGGCATATCCTCAGCCAACGCTGCAAGGATGATTTTGTCAAGCTCGCT
>CAZCKQ010000325.1:0-1668 GCA_964499315.1 uncultured Eubacteriales bacterium
ATAGAGAGGGGATTGGGATATGAATGCAAAAATATTAACCACGCAGCAACTGATAGACTACTGCAAGGCCTCTAAGTGGACTCTGAAGGTCTTGTTTGTGGACATACATCACACCGAGAGTCCGGATCATGCAAGCTGGGCGAAGAAGCCCGATGGATTATACTGGCAGCAAGTCATGTGGCGATACCACACCGGCACGCGCAAGTTCCGGGATATCGGACAACACCTCACATTACTACCAAACGGCATGTGGGTAACCGGCAGAGATTTTAACTGGACGCCTGCAAGCGGACTGGGGGCGCAGAATAATAATGCGTTCATGATCGAGACACTCGGCAACTTCGATGTAGGCAAGGATCGCTTCATTGGCGCACAGGCCGAGAATATGTTCAGATTTTTAGCGTGGTTTCTGGCATTCAAGGGATATACGCCGACGATCCGCTTCCACAGAGAACTTTCCGGAGCCGGCAAAACATGTCCGGGAACCTCGATGAACAAGGCTGAATTTATATCGGCAGTAAAGGATTTTGGCATCTACAAATTATGAAAGAAAAGGCTGGCTCATTCGTTACCAAGGCCAGCCCACAAAGTAAGTATGATGTTATGACAAATGCATTTTACCATATGCTGGCAAAGTTTGGCAATAATTATTTTATAGGAGGTCGAATCAAATGGATTTTGTTGTATTGTTAGGCATTTTACTGGCGGTATCTATCGCTCTGGAGCGGCTGATCGTATTTATACAGCCGTTTTACTTGCAGATTAAAAGTATCATCTTAGGCAGGGTATATAAAGAGTGTTCGTCAGCGGAAAAACGCAACATGGCCATACTTTTAGGACCGGTATTATGCATCCTGGCACGGATTGGGATCGATCTGCCGCAGATCAACGAAGCGGCGATCATACAGTACATGCTTGCCGGCCTTGTAGCCTCTCTCGGAAGCGGGACGCTTCATGCCCTGTACTCCATAGTTGTGGCGATACAGAAAAATGCGGAAAGCCTTAGAAACGGAAGCGCAGATAACAACGTCAGCTGATAATCCTCCTCTTCATTCTCGAAGCCCCTGGCGCAAGTCAGGGGCTTATTTTTAATATTCTGAATATTTCTCATCTATAGTCAAACCGAGCATGCTATCGTAAGGAGCTTCAGTTACCACATAACCGTCGGTGATTTTGTATCCTTTTTCCAGCACATATTTCACCGGTACGGGTATTTCGTAGTCATCCATGCTGGTTTTCTCTGCGTCTTTAAGATGGCATTCCAGAACGCACATTATGCAGTGGCCGGAATCCAGAACATAATAATGATACGGCCTTAGCTCGCAGGGAATCGTCCCTGGGTATAGGCGCTTTACGAACATATGCTTAATGTCTTGCTGGCTTTTTCTATATTCCATTTTCATTCCTTTCCTTATCGAGATATTCTTTTAATGCAAAGTCGAAAATCCTTGTTTTTGGTATCCCTGTCTTTTTTGAATACTCGTCCAACTTCTTTAATATCTCAATATCAATAGAAAAATTTACTACCTTCCGATTTTTTAAGTCCTTTATTCCCATGAATATCACCTCAAGATTATCATACTATATACCTCCTATATACGTCAATAAATAATTCGAGAAGCGCTATTGACATACTATTGACGTATATAGTATAATGGATACATAGTA
>CAZCKQ010000326.1:0-1667 GCA_964499315.1 uncultured Eubacteriales bacterium
AATAAAAAATTTGCATGTATTATTTATTTTGTTGACATAAAGGAGGAGAATGGTAATGGCAAGTTTTAATGAAAAGCTGGATGTGTTGGTTGTAGGCGGAGGCATGATCAGTAGGGAAGTCGTCCTCCCGACAGTATTCCAGGAACAAAAATACGGCAGGGTAGGCAACGTTTCAATCAGTTCTCTGTCAGGCGACATCATCGCGGGTTTGAGGCAGATGTTTCCGCATTTTAAGGGATATCCCGATCCTGATGTCCATGGATTGACGGAGAAGTTTCCTGAGATGTACAAGCAATCCATCAAAGACCTGCCTGAATCATCCGTGGTGATCGTGGCCACGCCCGACCATCTGCATACGCCGGTAATAATGGCAGCCATAGAGGCAGGCAGGCATTGCGTGGTGCAGAAGCCGTTATGCCTTAAAGTCGAAGAGGCGCGGGAAATAATCAGGTTAGCCGATGAAAAAGGCATTTATATATTGACCGATTACCACAAAAGACATGACAGGTCGATAAGGGCAGCGAGGTATAAATTCCGCAAAGGTCACCTGGGAGAGATGCTCCATGGGCATGCATGGCTGGAGGAGCCCAAATTCATAGCGTTGGATGTGTTCAAAGACTGGTGCGAAAAGAGCTCTCCTTTTGAATATATCGGTGTGCATTATGCCGACGCATATTACTTCATAACGGGACTTAAGCCAAAAAGGCTCGTTGCGTTCGGTCAAAAAAAGTACCTTCCCACAAAAGGCAAGGATGCGTATGATGCGGTACAGGCAGTGATAGAGTGGGAAGACGGATCGGTACTCTTTGTGCAAACTTCGTGGGTAAATAACCCTAAAAACAGCGCCGTGGCAAACCAGGGTATGCAGCTCCTCGGCACGCTGGGAGAGTACTGGGCCGACCACAAGGACAGGAACACGCATTTTGTTACCGATGAAAAAGGATTTGAGGAATACAACCCCAACTTTTTCAAACAATACGACAGCTGGGACTTCCCGGGCGAGGACGATTATGTGGGCTATGGCTATGACAGCATAGTGCAGGGGATAAACGACATACGGCGTATACTTGCGGCTACAGCCGGGATGAGTGAAAAAGAGGCGCTTGCCGTACGCAGAGGCATGATCAGGGAAATGGGCCAAACGAGAGGGCTTCCGGAACAGGCGTTGATAGGCGTTGCCATCAATAACGCCGTGAGGATCAGCGCCGATGCCGGCGGCAAGTTTGTAAAATTCGACCCTCAAATGAATATATCATTTGAGTAATGCGGGAGGGGACTAAGATGTTGATCAGGAAGATATGGGGCAAATCCGGGGAGAATCCGGCCGGGGAGAAGATACTGATCGACAGGGACGAGACTGAGACCATCGCGGCGGGCTATGTCTGTGTTGAAAGCGGCAATAGCACGCAGACCGGCTTTCACGATGACGAGGAGGAAGTCTACGTGATCCTGAAAGGGAAGGCTGAATTGCTGCTTGGCGACGAGACTCGGGAGGTTGAAGCGGGCGACGTCGTTTATGTCCCTAGGAACACCAGGCACCGCATGACATGCATTTCGCAAGACAGGCTTGAGTACCTGTATTTTGCAAATTGGCCCAGGTAGCGCTAACATATTTTATTCAAATATCAGGGGGTATGCAACATGGCAATAAGTTATGATATGGAACC
>CAZCKQ010000327.1:0-1665 GCA_964499315.1 uncultured Eubacteriales bacterium
GGACTTTATCGAAAAAGTGACGTCCATTGGTTTAAAAGGCGTAAGGGCACCGGAAAAACGTGTTCCTAAGGGGATTTTTACCGCGAGCAAACAAACAGTGATTGCGTACTTGAATGGATTGTTCAGTTCTGACGGAACAGTGAATTATGTAGATGAAAATCACAGGGATGTAAGGCTTAGCTCTGCGTCAAAGCAGCTTTTACAGGATGTCCAGCTCTTGCTGTTACACTTGGGCGTCTTCAGCAGTATTTATAAAAGGGAAACAGACGGAACATACTACGATTTAATAATTACCGGTGATGATATGGTCACTTTTGCCGAGACTGTCGGTAGCCTGGTTCATACTGCGAAAGATGCAAAGCTGAAGCAGGCGGCCAAGATCTCCAGAAAAAAGACGAAATTCATGTCTTCTGTTGCGTCTGTAGTTGAGGATGAAATCACCGAGGTGTACGATATCAATGAAGCGGACACTCATTCACTTATTGCACAAGGCTTGGTAGTTCATAATTGCGGGGAGCAGCCACTGCTGCCTTACGAGGCATGCAACCTCGGGTCGGTGAACCTCAGTCTGATGGTCAGGAATAATGAAGGGAAGCCGGATGTCGATTATGACAGGCTGAAGGATGTCGTATCAAAAGCGGTCCATTTTCTCGACAATGTCATCGACGTCAACAAATACCCGCTTCCGCAGATCGACCAGATGACCAAAGGTACGCGTAAAATCGGCCTTGGCGTGATGGGTTGGGCGGATATGCTGTGCAAGCTCGGTATACCTTACAACTCATTGAAAGCCCTCGGTTTGGCCGAAAAAGTGATGGGGTTTATACAGAGCGAATCAAAGAAGGCGTCGGAAGAGATAGCGTCGCGTAAAGGCGTCTTCCCTATGTATGACAAGAGCATATACAAAGATACGGGCATAAGGCTGCGGAACGCGACCACTACGACGATAGCGCCGACAGGCACCCTCAGCATAATAGCGGGAGCGTCCAGCGGAATAGAGCCTCTGTTTGCGGTTTCATTTATACGCAATGTCATGGATAATGACGAACTCGTCGAGGCCAATCCGTTATTCAAGGAAATCGCCGTTCTGGACGGGTTTTATTCGGACAGCCTCATCAAGCGGATTGCGCTAAAAGGCACGGTCAGGGATTTTCCGGAGGTGCCGCGGGATATACAGGAGGTTTTTGTGACAGCGCACGATATCTCTCCCGAGTGGCATGTCCGTATGCAGGCCGCATTCCAGAAGTATACCGACAATGCGGTCTCAAAGACCGTCAATTTAAGCCATGATGCTACGAGAGAAGATGTTGCGGCCGTATTTGATCTGGCCTACAGGACGAATTGCAAGGGCGTCACTATTTACAGGGACGGCAGCAGGGAAGCCCAGGTGCTCAATATAGGGAAAGTCAACAGCAAAGGGGCGGGGGGGACGGACGGCCGGACGGATGGAGGACAGGATGCGCCAGCCAATTCCGGATCATCGGAGTATATCGCTCCAAGGACAAGGCCGGAAATCACAACAGGTTTCACCGAAAAAGTCCGTACGGGATGCGGTACTCTATTTATCACGGTTAATTATGATGAACATGGAATTTGCGAGGTCTTCACCAACCTTGGCAAGGGCGGCGGTTGTCCGTCCCAGTCGGAGGCAACGAGCAGGCTCGT
>CAZCKQ010000328.1:0-1647 GCA_964499315.1 uncultured Eubacteriales bacterium
TTTGTTTTCGTTGACCGAAGCAGATATCTTCGCCAATTCAAAATATGCCTCAGAAAAACCCGGGTCCAGATTGATGCAATCTCCGAAATAATCCCGAGCTTTTGCGTTTTCCCCCGTCTCTTTCATCAATATCCCCAGCATGAATAGGATCCGGGGGGTTTTACCTGATTTGGCGATCTGATCATTAAAATATTCTATCGCGTTTTCCATCTTGCCGAGGGAAGCCATGGCCCGTCCCGCAAAGTAAACCGCATCGCCGCTTCCCGGGTTCACGTTCAATGCCTTGCAATAGGCATCATATGCCTCTTCGTAACTGCCTGACATATATAATGCATGGCCATAATTCATATATATCAAGTAAACAGTATTGCTGTCACCGTCTTTTTCAGGGACCCTTTTAATAACATTCAATGCTTCATAATAATGGCTGGCCGCGTCGGCATATCTTCGCAAATGATAACACAGGCTGCCCGTCTTTATGTAAAGGTACGGGCTGTCCTTGAAAACCCTTATCAACGATTCCAATATAAGCAGAGCTTCTTGTCGTTCCTGCCTGTATATCAGAGCCTGCGCCTGAAATAAGGCTTTTTTGAGGTTTTTAGACACTTCATCGCTATTAATGCAGATCGAATCAAAAATCTCTGTTGAGGAAAAGTCAGGTGATACGCAGAAATCATGCGATCTGACTCCAATAACAGATGATTGTACGATGACAGGCTGGACGGGATCCGGCTCTACCAACAAAGGCTTGAAACCTGCTTTCCTGATTTTACCGATCATTCTGTAGTAATCGACGATAAGAAGGATTGCAGGCGCCGCCAATCCTGCCGCAAGGTAAATGCCACGTACAAACGGCTCCACTTGCATAGCTCTGGATAGTATATGTATGGCAAAAGATACCGACGACAACTGAATGCAAAGAAGCACAAGAATTAACATATTTAGCTTTTTAATTAACCTGCGGATAAGATATGCAGACAAAAAAAGCATAACGATGATAATTACGAGCGAATCAAGGTTCATCACGTCGTACCTCACATTTTCATTTCATACCATTGCTGCTTTGTAATAAGCACCTGTCTCGGTTTGCTTCCGTCAAAACCGCCGACTATGCCTCTTGCCTCCATCTGATCTATAATGCGGGCAGCTCTGGCATATCCGACTTTGAACTTCCTTTGAATGAAGGACACAGAAGCCTGCCCGATATCAACTACCAATTCTATGGCCTGCGGAAGCAGTTCGTCGTTTTCACCGGGTTTGTCTTCGTTAGGCACACTTCCGTTCTCAATTGTCTCAACGATGCCGTTATCATATTCGGCCAGATTCTGATCTTTCAGAAATTGTACGACCTTTCCGATCTCACCGTCAGACGCGAAGGCCCCCTGCACCCTCAACGGCTTCTGCCTGCCTGCCGGATTGAACAGCATATCACCCTTGCCAAGAAGTTTTTCCGCCCCGGCCATATCAAGTATAGTCCTTGAATCCACCTGCGATGATACCGCAAAAGCAATTCTTGACGGTATGTTGGCTTTTATCACGCCTGGAATGACATCGACTGAAGGGCGCTGAGTTGCAATAATCAGATACATTCCCGCGGCGCGGGCCATTTGCGCGTCGCCCTCACGGTCGATGAGGCGCAGATCGGCG
>CAZCKQ010000329.1:0-1645 GCA_964499315.1 uncultured Eubacteriales bacterium
GCTTTTTTCGGATTACTTTTTGGAGCAGTTGCCGGCTATGTTCTGGTGCGGTCGGTAAGAAAAAGAACGCCACCAGTTTGATAGCGAAGTCTACATCGAACTGAAGGATGCAGAGAAATAATTAATATGCTATTGGTCAAAATATCAAGTATTGGGCGCAACTAAAATGTAAAAATTGATTATCGTGCATATTCATACAAGAAATGCATTATATATTTGCATATTCATGCAATATATGGGAATATATGGTGATTATCTGCCCCATTACTTAAAAAAATGTCCAGATAGACTTATGAAACCGAAGCGGGCTGCTCATAAAGATATGCCGTTCTTAACGGCGTTGCCCAAGCCGTTGCCGCCCCGGTTCTTTACAAGAACACCGAACTCTGTCAATTTTCTTATCAAATCTTTGTGCAGAGCGCTCATTTTATCCGAATATTCCTTTAGATATGCTTTTAAATCAGCTTTCTGCTGCTCTGTAAGGTTTGCCGCGCCTAACCTCTTAGGGTTCAAGCACCCCATCATAAAACCGTCGCCCATGAATAACCTGAGACCTGCATGCTCGTCGATTTTCTTTAAAGCTGCGTTGCCCTCTTCCTCTGTCAACAGCTTGCTGGCAGTCATTTTCCTCACCAGATCCTTCTGAAGGTCTGCCATTTTCTTATATATGGCGTCAAGCTCATTTTTCTGCTGGGCAGTCAATTTTGAAAGGTCGATCTTACCGATTTCGTTAGGTTTGCGCAGCATACCGCGTCCGCCAAATTCCGCTCCGCCCTTGTCCATCCTGAAAATCTTGCCGAATTCCGGAAGCAATCCGTTGCCGCCGTCCTTCAACGACTCATCGATCCGCTGCTTCTCTATGTCACCTTGCTCCCGGCTCAATGCGCCGTTTTCCACCATCTTGTCAATGAATTCTTTTTGCAATTGCGCCATTCTGTTGACATAATCTTCGACATCAGATTTCTGTTTGTCGGTGAGCTTGGACATGTCTATACCGAAGAAGCCCCTGATGGCTTTGGCCGCAGGCGCATCCGAAGCGGCTGCAAATACTGTGACCGGCACGATCAAAGCCAATGCCACAGATAAAACTATCAAAATTTTCTTTGCGCTCTTTCTACTCATCCGAAAAACCATCTCCTTTCAGATCAGAATCTAACCTCGACAATAATATTCTATCCAGTAATTGTATAAAAACTATTAACAATTTGTGAATTTTGCGAAGTACTGTGGTATAATTTGGACTATCGCCATTTTTTTGCCAGGTGAAATGTGTTAAAGGCATTGAATGTCCTGAAATCAGTAGCCTATGCTACATACAAAGAATGGGCGGCATATCGCAGCCATATGCTTGTATCGCTGTTCGTTGGCCCTGCATATTTTGCGGTGCAGTATTTCATATGGCGTGCAGTATTCCAGCACAATGAAAGCGTAAACGGATTCTCCCTGGAGCAGATGTTGGTCTACTACGGAATCGTTACGCTGATCAATTACTGCATAATGGACTTCGCCGACTGGAACCTGCAGATGCTGATCCATACGGGAAAATTCATCACATTCATACTAAGGCCCGTTTCCCACCGATATTTTGCCTTATCACAAAAAGTTGGCCACCGGCTGCTCGGTTTTGTCCTTGAATTCATCCCTG
>CAZCKQ010000330.1:0-1635 GCA_964499315.1 uncultured Eubacteriales bacterium
GGTTCCGTTGTCAACGGAGTGACCAGAAATAACGATGAAAAAAATCCGAGTCCTTGCTGTTGCACGTTGGCCACTCGGCGGAATCCGCACATACATGCGGTATACCTATAAATACCTGAACAGGGATAGATTCAACATCACGATACTGGCTTCGCGGACGGCTGAAGAAGAGGCCTTGCGAAAGGATGTCGAGGAGATCGGCGCTCGACTGGTTATCGCTCAGCAACTATATGGAAAAGAGTGCTTGTGGTGGCGCGTTTATCAACTCCTTAACAGTGCAGAATTCGACGTTATTCAGAGCCACGGCTTCATTTCCGCGGCACACGTATATCTCGGAAATATTATCCACCGCCTGCCGCATGTCTTGACTGTCCATGGTATCATTGAAGAAAGGGTCCTGGGTAAAGGGATAAAGACATGTTTAAATAAGAGAATCCTTAAGCGAGTAGTGAGCAGTGCGGATGTTCTGTATGGGGTCAGCCAGGATATTCTTGATCATGTGGAAAGCACCGTAAAGATCGGCACACGACCGCGACGAATCGTGATTCATAACGGGATCGATATTAAAGCATTTGTTAAAAATGATTCGCCCGATGACCAAAGCTCACTGCGAAAGGAACTAGGAATTGATGAATCTGTTTATCTTATCGGTTATCTTGGCAGATTCATGCCTGAAAAAGGATTTAATTACCTGCTAGATGCGATTGAGATCCTGGGCGAGCAAGGTGCTGCGAATAATCTGAAAGTTCTTGCTGTCGGCTCAGGAGATTACCTGAGTTATTATCGGAAGCAGGTCGAGGAGAAAAGGCTGGCTGATAGATTTATTTTTCTTCCCTTTCAACGGGATGTAAAAAGGGTGTACATAGCATTGGACGTCGTTGTGATGCCTTCAGTCTGGGAGGCTTATCCGCTTCAACCGGCGGAAGCTATGTGCATGGGGGTACCGATTATTGCATCCGATTGTATAGGCTTGAGAGAGGCCGTCAAAGGCACCCCCGCCTTGGTCGTGCCGACAAGGAATGCAAATGCGATAGCAGATGCGATAATCCTTACGAGGTCTGGGTGTCTAAGAAAAACATTTACCGAATTCAAGGATGAAGCACGAATTAGATATGATGTTAAAAATACGAGTCAACAGTTGAGCGACTTGTTTGATTCTTTAAAATGAAATTGTCAAATATGAAAATATTGGTCATGGATGAAGAAGCCCCGTATCCATTGAATACAGGCAAAAGGATACGTACTTATAACCTGATTAGCAGGCTTGCAGCTAAATATGATATCACATATTTATGTCGAGGCATCATGCCAGTGCCTAGAGATAGGACTGAGATACGCATGGTGACGGTAGGTACAGCTGTCCAAAAGAAAAGCGGCCTGACATTTTATGCAAAGCTCCTGCAAAATCTCGCCTCTCCTCTACCGTATATTGTAACATCCCACAATTCAAATGACTTTGAAGATAAGACAAAAGAACTTGCACTAAATGCTGATCTGATCCACTGCGAGTGGACACCATACGCATGGAACATGCGCCAGTTGTTTCCATGTGCCTCAGTTCTTTCAACTCACAATGTCGAGGCTCAGATATGGCAGCGATATTTTGAAAATGAAAATAACCTGGTGAAAAGGTTC
>CAZCKQ010000331.1:0-1623 GCA_964499315.1 uncultured Eubacteriales bacterium
CTTCTTGCCCATCAGAGTCCATGTCCCGTTTTCCCGCTTAAAAGCTTTCCTTTTTCCGCCGCCATGCTCGAGGGCAATGCGGTTCAGGGCTTCACAAATATAGTATTCAATCTCGGCAAAGGTCAGACCGACCACATCCTTGGCAGCCGTAAGCCATCCGTCTCCTGTCACCCAGCCCAGGAACAGGCCAAGGTCACGCCCTATCGAATCTTCTTTTGCAAAAGAAGCCGCGCCGGACTGCACAAGTACAATGTCGTTCTCTTTAAGAGTCCTTGCTTCCTTCCAGCCTTCGGTCGTAAATATCCTGTGATCCCCGGTCACTTTTAGTTCAAGACCGTTCTTCAGGGTTACCTTATAGGTTTGCTTCGTACCCGTCATAAAGACCTTGGCTGGTTTCAACGAAACACCGTTTTTATAGTAACTGCGTCCGTTTAATTGCAGCTTTTCACCGGTTACTCTATTATCCACATAAATACGGAATGATTCATTGTTGTATTTTTCGAATAGATCCTTGACTGTCGCCAGCCCTTCTTCTGTTGAAATACGTGTATCAGGATGAAAGCACGGATTAGTGCTCTCGATCTCGCCTAATTCAGGGGTCGCGTTATCCCTGTTGAGTCTGTCAAGGAAGACGATGCCCGGCTCTCCGTTGTTCCATGCATTGTCTACCATCATGTTGAATATCTCTTTGGCGCTCTCCTGCTTTACAGACCTCCCGCTTTTGGGATCGATAAAGTCATACGGAGCGTCCTTTGCCACCGCTTCCATGAATTCTTCGGTTACGGCTATACTTATATTGAAATTGGTGATATCCTTATTATCCTGCTTACATGTAATGAACTGCCTGATATCCGGATGATCCACCCTCAGAATGCCCATATTGGCGCCTCTTCTGGTGCCCCCCTGTTTAACCGCTTCAGTTGCCGAATTGAATACCTTCATGAAACTGACAGGACCGCTTGCCACACCGCCTGTTGAATTTACCGAAGCGCCGGCCGGTCTCAGCCTTGAGAAACTGAAACCGGTCCCGCCTCCGCTTTTGTGTATGAGAGCAGCATGTTTAATTGATTCGAAAATGCCTTCCATCGTATCTTCAATAGGGAGGACAAAACATGCGCTGAGCTGTCCGAGAGGCCTGCCGGCATTCATCAGCGTAGGCGAATTCGGCAGGAATTCGAGATTTGACATCATTTCATAGAACATATCCTCGATACCCTTAAGCTCGGAATCGGACACATAGCCCCTGTCCGCTGCCGCAACTGTTTTTGCAACCCTTCTGAACATCCCTTCGGGAGTTTCGATAGGCTTGCCGGCTTCATCTTTAGCGAGGTAACGTTTTTCAAGCACCTTAACTGCATTCTCCGACAAAGTCATTGGATTGGCCTCCATATCATTTGATTACAACATTTAGTATGTTGCCGTTGTTCTGGCACTGTATATTGTATCACTTTAAGAATATTATGACAATAATATAATAATGAGAAATCAAAATTAAAATGAAAAATTTAAGAATTTTAGTATTTATTCGGGAAGCAGCACACTTCCGATGTATGTGTTCTTGTAATCCCAGAGTATCAATTCTTCGTAGCCGGCATCATTCGTTGCCTTTATCTGATGTTTGAC
>CAZCKQ010000332.1:0-1597 GCA_964499315.1 uncultured Eubacteriales bacterium
TAATGGCGATCACAGGTTTTTTGTTAATACTATTCCTGTGCGTTCATCTTCTTGGCAATTCTTTTATTTACTTCAATATGATCAACGCTTACGGCGAAAAACTGCACAGCGTGCCGCCGTTGGTATGGGGAGCACGTATCGGCATGATAATTTTATTTGCCGTGCATATCTTTTTCGGCATAAAGCTGACCCTGGAGAACAATGCCGCGAGGCCACAGGCATACACGGTGAAAAAGAGCCTCCGTGCGACATTTGCAGGAAAGACAATGATCTGGACAGGGCTCGTGATAGCAGCTTTTCTCATCTATCACATTCTTCACTTTGCCATGAAGGTCACAAACCCGGATATATCACACGACCTCGATGAATTTGAGCGTGACGATGTATTCAAAATGATCGTGCTCAGTTTGCAAAATGTCTTTATAGCCGGTGTCTATATCATTGCACTGATTGCTGTTTTTCTTCATCTGTTCCATGGTATACAGAGCTTCGTCCAGACCTTCGGACTGAATAGCGACGCGTCGATTCCTGTCGTTGAAAAGACCGGAAGAGGAATCGCATTTATCCTGTTTCTCGGATATTTGTCAATTCCGGTTGCCATCGTATTAGGCATATTGAAATATAATGGATAGGGGGTATGAATCGTGATACTTGACGGAAAATGTCCAGAGGGTCCACTTCCTCAAAAGTGGGATAAGCATCGCCAAGATATGAAAATGGTGAATCCAAACAATAAACGGAAATATAAAATTCTCGTTGTCGGGACCGGTCTTGCCGGCGCTTCCGCTGCCGCGTCCCTTGGGGAACTCGGGTACAACGTTGAGGCTTTCTGTTATCAGGACAGTCCCCGACGCGCCCATAGTATTGCAGCTCAGGGCGGAATCAACGCAGCCAAGAATTACCAGAACGACAACGACAGCATCTATCGCCTCTTTGTAGACACCGTCAAAGGCGGCGACTTCAGGGCCCGCGAGGCAAACGTGTATCGTCTCGCCACGGTCAGCAACAATATCATCGATCAGTGCGTAGCCCAGGGCGTTCCTTTTGCCCGTGACTACGGCGGATATCTCGATAACCGCTCCTTCGGCGGCGCGCAGGTATCCCGTACCTTCTATGCAAGAGGGCAAACGGGCCAGCAGCTGCTTCTCGGCGCGTATTCTGCGCTTATGCGCCAGGTAAAAAGAGGAACCGTGAAAATTTTCCCGCGCACGGACATGCAGGACCTCATCGTTGTCGACGGCGAGGCAAAGGGCATCACGGTGCGTGATCTGATAACCGGAGAAATCCGCTGCCATGCCGGCGACGCCGTTCTTCTCTGCACCGGCGGTTATGTGCGGGTGTTCAATTTGTCCACCATGGCCATGGGTGCCAGTGTCACGGCAGCATGGAAGGCCCACAAGAAGGGCGCCTTCTTCGCGAACCCATGCTTTACGCAGATCCATCCGACCTGCATCCCCGTATCGGGAACGCACCAGTCGAAGCTTACTCTGATGTCTGAAGCGTTGCGCAATGACGGCCGGATCTGGGTACCCAAGAATAAGGGTGATAAACGACCCTTTAATCAGATACCCGAAAACGAGAGGGACTATTACCTTGA
>CAZCKQ010000333.1:0-1589 GCA_964499315.1 uncultured Eubacteriales bacterium
TCATTTTTGTATCCAGTTTTTCCAGGACTTCTTCTTTCTCCCAATAATAATTCATATTTGACTGTACCTGCTCAAAGTAGCTGCATGTAACTCCGCCGGCATTGGCCAAAAAGTCGGGAATGATGAAAATGCCTCTTTCCTTTATAACCTCATCCGCTTCAGTGGTAGTCGGACCATTGGCGCCTTCGACAATGACTTTAACCCTCTTGCTGATACTGTGGACGCTGGAAATGGTTATTTGGTTTTCTAAAGCCGCCGGAATCAATATATCGACGTCCTGCTCGATCCACGCCTCTCCCGGCAATGCTTCATATCCCATATCGATGGCTTTGCCTTTATCTATGCTTCCGAATGAATCGGTTATTTTCATCAGCGAATCCATGTCTATACCGCTTTTCTTCCGGTATGTATATGATTTCTTATCTTTATTGTCCCAACAGGAAATTGCAATAACCGTACCTCCAAGCTTATGCAGCATTCTAACCGCATACTGGGCCACATTGCCGAAACCCTGAACGCTTGCAGTCATGTTTTCCGGTTTGAGATCCAATTCCTTGAGGGCTTCGCGTAAAGTATAAATCACGCCGAAGCCGGTAGCTTCTGTTCTTCCCAACGAGCCTCCCATCCCGACCGGTTTGCCTGTGATGAAACCCGGATACCTGCCGCCGTGGATAGTCTCGAACTCATCAAGCATCCACAGCATATGCTTGGCATTGGTCATCACATCCGGCGCCGGAACGTCTATACTCGGGCCGATATCTCTTGACAGCTGCCTTATCCACCCTCTGCAGAGCTGTTCCTGCTCATGTTCCGTTAAGTTGTGCGGGTCGCAGATAACTCCGCCTTTGCCTCCACCCAAAGGTATATCAACCACTGAGCATTTCCACGTCATCCACATGGAAAGGGCTCTGACAGTATCGACCGTTTCAAGCGGATGAAAACGGACGCCGCCTTTGGCCGGGCCTCTGGCGTCGTTGTGCTGTATTCGGAAACCTTTGAATAATTTGACGTCCCCATTATCCATTTTAACCGGAATAATTATATGGTATTCACGTAATGGTTGACGGAGCAACTCCCTTGTAGCTTCATCCAGCTGAAGCATTTTTGCCACTTTGTCGAATTGTGCC
Source organism: uncultured Eubacteriales bacterium (assembly GCA_964499315.1). Taxonomy (GTDB): domain Bacteria; phylum Bacillota; class Clostridia; order Acetivibrionales; family CAYWGM01; genus CAYWGM01. The sequence continues at coordinate 1,128 of CAZCKQ010000333.1, forward strand.
TGTGCCGTTTCATAAGGATTATAGCGTGTATCAGCCATTTTACGACCTCCCCGTTATTTATTGATAATGTTGCATGATACGCCTTTTTTGCATCTTTTATTATTCTATACTGCATTTGTGAAGTTTACAAGGTGTTTTGATACGCAATTAGTACGCGTATTTTTCCATCGCATCCATTACGGCTTTGACATTTTCCAGAGGTACGCCGGGGTAGAGTCCATATATCATCATCAGTCCGCCTTCTTTTCTCGCGATTTTCTTGACCTCTTCGCGGATGAGGGCGTCGATGTCTTCGGGAGTTCCTTTTGATGTGATGAACTGTCTGTCGATATCAAGTTCGACGCAGATTTTGCCGGCAAACTTTGCGGCTATCCAGTCGACGCCGTTGACAAGGTCCTGCAGGTTCATCACTTCAACGCCGCCGTCTATGATGTCGTCGATCAGTTCGTGCAGGTATCCGTC
>CAZCKQ010000334.1:0-1588 GCA_964499315.1 uncultured Eubacteriales bacterium
CCGGCCGTTATGAAGGGCGGGAAGGTAACTTTTACTTATACAGAAGCCGGCCATTGGGAGATTAAATATTTCAAGTGAGTACAATGACTTCAAAATAGGCAAGATAGAAATTAGTTGGCTGTATTAACGCGAAAATGAGTCAGCGCACTAACAAATTTATTAAATGGTTGAGTGGCAGCAGGATTAAGTTCCTAACGATAATGCACCTCTTGTCACTGTTTGCCTTCGGCAGTTTGGGCTTGGCGTCTGATTTTGAGAATCAGTATGAAAGTGCACATTTTATATTTCATTATAACGATGATACACTGATTGATCACTTATCTCGTTTTTGTGACGGTTTTATAGAGTTGGTGAACAGGGATTTTTTTGAGGTGCCGATTGATTCGCCGATTCATGTTTATATACTGAAAGACAGAGAGGCATTTAAGCGATATCTCGCCGACACGCTTCATGTATCAAAATCACCGGGGTACGGCATGTATCTGCCGCAAAGAGGAGGGTTCGTGACATACGAAAACGCTGGTTTGGAGGCCTTTGCCCATGAAATAATACACACCCTGATGCTGCATAAATCTCATTCTTTCCCTGTATGGGCGAATGAAGGGATTCCCAGCTTCTTTGAGAAGTTTTTTGGATATTGGGAGGGGGATAAACTCTGCCTCGATTTTGGGTTTCAGAGTTCCTGGCGTATTGATAAAATGAGGCGAACAATAGTACAGCTGGATCTGGAGCGTATGATCAGACACGGAAGAAACTTCACCACCAGTGAAAAACGGCTTGTCTCGATGTTTCTTTTTCAACAAGGGAAATTGAAAACGTATCTTGATCTTGTAAAGGTCCGGCAAAAGAAGGGATATAATACGTTTGTTGAAGCGGCGTTTGAGCGGGAATTAACGGAGTTAGTCCCTTTATGGCAGCAGTATCTTCGTGATGTTTATGAAAACCGGACCCATATATGCGGCATTCCGGATAGTCAGGTATTTGATTCAAAGGATGAATACGACTTTTTTCTGATTTATCAGGATCTTAATTTTATTGGGAGGTAAACTCAAATGTATATCAGCGACCTTGATAAGCGAATTAAACATTGTGTTGTCATCTTTTTGATTCTTGTACTACAGATGGCTGTATTGGGCGATGAACCCGACGATGCTGCATTGATTGCGCAAACAATGCGAGTCTATCAGGATCGCTGGCATATTTTATACTACCATGATAAAGTTGGCTGTTCGGAGATGGATGCCCCTGAATCCGTAGTCGAATCAGATTGCGAGTATTGGATGGACACCTGTAACCCATACCTTAACTGGCGATCATTTGATTGTAATTCAGTGCCAGCATATCCTTCGGATAGCTGGTATGCTGAGGATGTAACAGATCCAAATCTTGCAGTTGTACTGGTGCAGGATTTAGTAGATGCTTTCTGGTGGGGGGCCAAAATATATGACCAGTTCCTCTCTACCGGTGATCTTTCTGGTTTGGTCAGCATACCTAACTCTTACTGCAAGATGCCTTCCTATAACGATTGGCCTTTCTATACGGAAGAAGACTTTCCTAAACCTGCGGATTCTGTGGATGTATATAATTA
>CAZCKQ010000335.1:0-1586 GCA_964499315.1 uncultured Eubacteriales bacterium
GTAGGTGGCATATTCTCAGGCAGGTAGCGCTTCAGGGCAAAGCCGAGAATATTCCGCCACTATTGGCTGGAGCTGTCATGAGATCCATTCTTACAGGCTCAGCATATCCTCAAACTCTCCTTTCGGGAGTTATAGGACGTATAAGGGCAGATCACGAGGTCAACTATCTACGGGCAGCAATCATTAAAGCATGTCTTGTAAGAAAGTTTCGAATCAAACACATTGCAAAGGAGGTCAAAATGGCATTGGACAAAGAATCGACAAATACCGCTTACCGGCTCGGCCGTCTTTTTGCTGCTTTAGAGAAGGCGCAACAGGACGCCGTTCCAGGAGCAAATACGACAATAAAAGACCGCTATTACGGATCAGCTTCTGCGACGCCACGAAGTGTGTTTCCTCAACTGCTCCGTTTATCTCAGCATCATATCCAGAAAGCAGAATACGGCAGACGGACTGACAAATTGATCGAAGAAATTGTTTGCGAAATCAAGGAATTTCCAGCACATTTGAGTCTTGATGATCAGGGGATGTTTGCAATAGGGTATTATCATCAGAGACAGGCATTTTTTACAAAACCAGAAAATCAAAAGGAAGGTGAATAAGATGAACGAGACAATCAAAAACCGTTATGAATTTGTGTATCTGTTCGATGTTGAAAATGGGAATCCGAATGGTGATCCGGACGCAGGCAATATGCCCCGCATTGATCCTGAAACGAGCTATGGCCTGGTAACCGACGTATGCTTAAAGAGAAAAATCAGAAACTTTGTAGAAATCGTTAAAGGCGGCCAATCTCCCTATGAAATCTATATTAGGGAAAAAGCTATTCTTAACGAGACTCACGAAAGAGCACATAAGGCTGTAGGTGTTGAAGACAAAGCAGACGACAAAAAACGTAAGGGCGTTGGTGATGAAGTAGAAAAGGCCCGGAAGTGGATGTGTGAAAATTTCTTCGATGTACGTACCTTCGGCGCTGTCATGTCAACCGGCGTAAATTGTGGACAGGTCCGTGGTCCTGTTCAGTTGAATTTTGCCCGTAGTATAGAATCTATTGTCCCTCTAGAAGTGAGTATTACTCGTATGGCCGTGGCAACGAAAAAAGAATCTGAGCAACAAAGCGGTGATAATAGAACTATGGGACGCAAACACATTGTTCCCTACGCCCTATATCGGGCTGAAGGATATGTCTCACCACATCTTGCAGCGCACACCGGATTCTCAGAAGATGATCTTCAGCTTTTATGGGGCGCTCTCATCAATATGTTTGACCATGATCATTCAGCGGCCCGTGGCAAAATGAATGCCCGTAAGCTGCTCGTCTTTAAACATGAGAGTGCTTTGGGAAATGCACCGGCTCATAAACTCTTTGAATTAGTCAAAGTTAGAAGGGCTGATGGAGAAGCAAAACCGGCACGAGCCTTCACAGATTATATTGTTGAAATTGATGGAACTTCTATTCCAACAGGCGTTACATTAGACGAGAAGGTTTGATTAAATGGGCGGGCCACGCGAATCCGACCCCCTCATCCCTCCCCACGGAGGCTATCACGAGCTGAAGTCCTATCAGATGGCGGAGATCATTCATG
>CAZCKQ010000336.1:0-1583 GCA_964499315.1 uncultured Eubacteriales bacterium
TAAATCTACGTATTTTTCACTTTCAATAATCATTTCTGCAAGCGATGTATCTTTGCCCAAAGCAAAAATCGGCGGCAGCTGATTGGCGGAATTCATCATTTTGAGCTTTTCACCATAGGCTGCTACATCCGGCAGTTCTTCTATTACGATTTCATACTGCCCTTTGTATTTCTCATTGAATCTTTGAACAAGCCCAGCCATATACTGTGCACCGGTATCCATACCGACAGCCCAAGTCGGGTATCTGACTTTTACCGCCTCTTTTGCGGCGCCATTATTGCTGTTATTGGCGGTATCGCATCCGATAAGGCTGCATATTAGAATGACTGAAATCAGAAATACAACTAACCTTCTATACAGGTTCATTTTATCCCTTCCCTTTCATTCAATTTTTACCAAAGCGTTTTGGTATAGCGGCCGACAAAATAATTATAATACCCTTGTCTTCTGAAGTCTTTTTAAAAATATTAGTTTTATATCAATTATCATAGTGGCAAACAAATTACACCGGTAATTCCGTTATAAAAGTTCCTCTCGAAATGAACAGAATATCCATCGCCATATAAAAGTCTAATCCTGGAATTTATGTTTTTTATCCCATATCCATGGCTATTTATTTTATTATCAAAATCCCCTCCGGTGTTTAATTCATAAAGCTGGATGTCGGACATACCCGATCCGTTATCGGCTACTTTAAAAACTGCCAGCCCGCTATCTATGCAACCGCTGATTTCGATAATGCCCCCCTCCCTCCTGTTCTTGAATCCATGCACTATGGAATTTTCTATTAACGGCTGAATAATAAGTTTTAAAACAGTTTTGTCCATCAATTCATCTTGAACCTTGATCTCATAATCAAACAGAATCCCAAAGCGCATTTTTTGGATAATCAGGTAGTTGTGGGCATGCTCTATTTCATCTTTTACAGGTATAATACCTTTTCCCTTGCTCAAACTTATGCGAAGCAGTTTGGAAAGGGCTGTGATTAAGCCGCTTATTTTGGGCTCATCTGCCATCTGAGCCAGCATGTTGATATTATCCAGCGTATTATATAGAAAGTGGGGATTTATCTGATGTATAAGTGAATTGAGTTCGGATAGGCGCGCATGCTCTTGCTCCTCTTTGACCATGGAAATCAGCTTGTTTATGTCGGCAGACATTTTATTAAAGCTCTCGCATAGTTCACCAATCTCATCTTCTCTGTTTATATTCTCAATTGTGGGGTATTCGCCCTTTCTGACAAGACGCATTTTTTTAACAAGCATATTAATAGGATTTGTAAAGTTATATGAAAACACGACTGCAATAAGTATTGAAAGCAAGATAAAGAATACTGTAACCCAAAAAATGATTACTTGGGTCTTAATGACTTCGGATATGCACCTTGAATATGGTATTGTGCTTATAATACGCCAACCCGGTGTGTTTTCCACACTGCTGACCATCAGCGTCCTTTCACCTGCAAATTCAATAATATTCGCCCCCGGAAGAACCGGTGATTCCCCTTCTCCTAAATATTGGCCTAATGTGTTGTATCTGGTGTTTGAATCCTCAGCGCTATCATACAGGATTTCACCATATGA
>CAZCKQ010000337.1:0-1579 GCA_964499315.1 uncultured Eubacteriales bacterium
GACCCGGCAGAAGACGGGGAAAACCTGCGAATACTTGACTTTGGCACGACGAAGAACAACAAGCTTTCGCTGTATGATATCAAGGGCGCCGATTACAACGGCAAAATGCTGATCGTATCAGATCCCGGAAGGATAGTGGCGGGATATTCCGGCAAGATGCCCAAATCGGGCGAGACCACAAGCGTGATAGCTGGAAAATCGGGCGCCGTCGCCGCCGTCAACGGCGGTGGTTTCATGGATCAAGGCTGGACCGGGACAGGCGGTTCCCCCATGGGATTCATCTTTCATAACGGCAAACTGATTTATAATTCATCCGGCAGCGAGAATGTCAAGATGGAGACTGTCGCATTTACAAATAAAGGCATGCTGATCGTGGGCAGGCACACCATCAAGCAATTGAGGTCATACGGAGTGAAGGAAGGCGTCAGCTTCGGGCCGCCTCTGGTAGTGAACGGCAAACCTACTATCAAGAAAGGCGACGGCGGCTGGGGTATAGGCCCCAGGACCGTTATAGGGCAGCGCGCCAACGGTGAGGTGCTTCTGCTTGTAATAAACGGAAGGAGCCTGTCTTCAATCGGAGCTACTCTCAAGGACGTGCAGGAAATAATGCTGGAGTTCGGGGCGGTGAATGCGGTCAATCTTGATGGAGGATCCTCATCGACCATGTATTTCAACGGCAGGATAATAAACCGGCCTTCCGACAAGCTTGGGGAAAGGGCAGTGCCTACGGCGTTTTTGGTTATGCCGCCCTCGGGCTTGCTGACCGGTGGCGGCTGATGAAGGACGCGGCGAGAAAGAAGAAGTCCAAAGCGAAGACATCGGTATTAAAAAGGGTACTCAGATGGATTGTGCTTTCTTTGGTCGCACAGATAATACTTCTTGCCTTTGTTGAATACGTTTATCTGCCCAATCGCAATACGTTCACTGCCGTATCGGCTGACATGCACAACGGCATATTGCGCAGCCGCGGATTCACTCTTCCCGGTGACGCCGATTCGGTTGCGGTGTCCTGCAGCGGCTTGCACGCAGCTTGTATAGACAACGGGAAGCTTTTGATAATGGATACAGCCAACGGAAGGATTCTGAAAGAGATTGTCCCCGCAAAAAGTGCGCCTACGTACTACAGATGGCTTCCGGACAGGGAGATGGTCATTTTTGCGGAAATTGCAAAAGCTCCCGACGGTAAGACGGTATCGGCGCATATTGGTACATGTGATGCCGAATCGGGCGCGGTAAACTACTATCCGGCCATACAAAAACTGCCGCTCCAATGTATGGCCACTGATATCCAGGTATCAGCCCTTACTAATGTTGTTTACGTAAGGATCAAAAAGAGCGAGGAATTATCGTTAATATACAGATTCGATATAATGGATAAGCTGACTTATATAACGACGCTCAATAACGCCACGCCAATACTCGAACTGCAATACTCGGATGTGCTGCTGTATACTACTGCGGCCGGTAAGACTTATGCGAGGGATGGGAAGACGGGCAGCACTTCCATTATGAATATTCCGGTAAAATCTCTGCTCCTGGGTACCGATATGGACGATTTGATTTATACTGCACTCGTGGA
>CAZCKQ010000338.1:0-1579 GCA_964499315.1 uncultured Eubacteriales bacterium
TTCAAACAATTATATTTAGGAGGGTTTTTTATGGATGAGCAAAAACGGATTCCGGTCATTGACAGCCATACGCATGTCGAGGGCTACCGGGATATTGAAGAAATGGTGGATATCATGGACTCATGCGGGTTTGATGCGATGAATGTCCTGAGTCTTCCGGGACTTAACAAGCTTGAGCAAAGGGATACGCTGCAGAATATCACCCTGTTGCTTTTCAAGCTTATGCACCCGGGACGGGTATATGCCTACGCATCGCTGTACCGCTTTATACCGGATACGGACATGGGATCGTTCGATTTTGCCAAACAGGTTGAAATGCTTATAGGAATGGGCTTCGACGGTATCAAGATGATTGAAGGCAAGCCGACAATGAGGAAGGACATCGGAATACCGTTAGATAATAAGATATACGACAGTTTTTACTCTCTGCTTGAAAGGGAGCGCATCCCTTTGACATTTCATGTAGCCGATCCTGAAGCCAACTGGGATGAGAACCTGATAGCAAAGACAGCTAAAGCCAGCGGGTGGTTCTATGGGGATGGCACATTCCCGAGCAAAGAGGACTTGCATCGAGAGGCTGAGGGCGTCCTGCAGAAGTTTCCTGAACTGCTGGTGACCTTCGCGCATTTTTACAACAGGTCTGCCGATATGGGCAAAGCTGCTTCTATCTTTGACAGGTGGCCGAATGTTCATTTCGATATCACGCCCGGCGTGGGGATGTATGTAAATTTTGCAAAGAATCAGAGCGGGTGGCATGACTTCTTTACCAAGTATCAGGACCGCATAGTTTTCGGGACCGACAACATGACCGGCTATCCTATTATAAATCCGGGAAGAGAAGGTATAAAAACAAAAAAAGTATTCATGAAGAAATTTCTTGAGACATATGAAGATACCGGCGAATTCTATGGCGTAACATCCAAAGGCATAGGATTGGACAGCGGCGTACTTGAAAAGATATACAGCGGCAACTTCAGGAAAATCGCAGGTGATAAGCCGGCAAGGGTGGATAAGGATCTTGCTTTGAAAGAATGCGACAGGATCCTGAAATGGTCAAAGAACCTCACGGACGGCGGCTTTATCTTTGATAACGCAACAGAGATTAAAAAAAGGATAGAGAATTTATAGAATTACCATAGTAATATTAAAAATGAAAATATATAATTGATTGAGGGTGTATTTATGTCTGTGACGAAAGACGTGCGACGCAATGAATTGTATAGCCTGCTTGGTGATTTACCGCCGCGTACATATGAAATATCGGTGAGAACCATTTCTATTGAGGAAAAACCTGATTTTACCCTTGAAAAACTCATATTGGATCTCAACGGCATCGAAGATGTCCCGGCATACTTCATAAGACCCAAAAACATCAAAGGGCGTGTTCCTGCCGTTCTTTACAATCACGCGCACGGTTGCGCCTATGATATCGGAAAAAATGAACTTCTGTACGGCAGACCATCCATTCAGAAGCCTCCTTACGGTGAAGTGCTTGCCAAAATGGGATATTGCGCCTTGTGCGTCGATATGTGGGCATTTGGCGACAGGCGAGGCAGGGCCGAATTGGACATATTCAAGC
>CAZCKQ010000339.1:0-1568 GCA_964499315.1 uncultured Eubacteriales bacterium
CTAGGGCCGGAGTTGAACCGGCACGATACTAGGTATCGAGGGATTTTAAGTCCCTATTATGCAACTTTCATGACATTTCATAATTATACATTATTTTATAAATAAATCTTGACATCATAATAGGTTATATCTATTATTCCCATACGAGTTGAAGCTTTATGAAGGATCATGTTTCACCGGAAAAAGCGGTAAAATAGCGGTAAAAAGGGGCACACGGATTTGAAATAGAGGTATTGAGATGGTATCCAAATGGATCAAGTGGATCAAAACGGCACATAGGGGACTGCGGTATTTTGAACATGCAACCAGAAAGCATGGAAAAAAAAGGGATCGTTATTATGCCGTCCGGTTTAAGGTAGATGGTAAGGATTATGGCTACGGCATTGGTTGGTGGAGTGACGGCATACCAGAGGAAGCCCGCCAATATGATCATGACATAGGTTTTGAGGAATATTGCCTTTCTCAGTTAAAACTTTATAAGGCGAACATCAAGAACGGATCAGGGCCGAAGTCGCCGAAAGAAAAGCGAAAGATTGCAGCGAAGCAAGAGGCCCAAGAACGGGAATTGAAAGCAAGAGAGGAAATCGAAAACAAAACCTTCAAGCAATACTTTGAAGACACATACTATCCTGCCGCTAAAACTAATAAAAAAAAGAAGAGCTATATAAAGGAAGAGGAGCATTACCGTTTATGGCTTCAGCCGGAAATGGGCAAGAAATCCCTTAAGAGTATAACTCATCTGGATTTGCAGCGTATCAAAAAAAAGATGTTAGATGCCAAGAAATCACCCCGATATATACAGTATGTCATGGCGACTGCTCGCCAAATATGGAACACAGCACGAGGAGATAAACTTGTAAGCGGAGATTCACCGACCCGGAGCGTCAAGATACAGAAATTCGATAATCGGCGGCAAAGGTTTCTAAGTCCCATTGAGGCCGATAATCTTTTAAGCAAGCTGAAGGAAAAGGATAAGCAAGTATATCAAATTGCTCTCTTAAGCCTCTACACCGGCATGAGAGCATCGGAAATTTTTCGCCTAATCTGGGGCTGTATTGATACTGACAGAGGTCTTATAACAATTCTAGATGCGAAACCGGGTAAAGGTCGAACTGCCTTCATGACAGAGCAGATTAAGGCTATGTTTCTCGATATGCAGCGAGGCAAAAATAACGAGATTGTTTTCCCTAATTCTAAAGGTCATGCATATACTGAAATCCCTGCCCTCTTCCGAAATGTCGTCAAGGAATTAAAATTTAACAATCATGTAAGCGATACCCGGCAGCGGCTATGCTTTCACTCCCTGAGACATTCATTCGGATCATGGCACGCAGAGTCCGGAACTAATCTTTATGTTATCAAGGAACTCTTAGGGCATGGCAGTATTACCCTCACCGAAAGGTACGCACATCTGTCCAAAGGGCCCTTGCAGGACGCCACCAAGAATATTGAACAGGCCATAACCATCGCCAGACAGCAACAGGCCGAGCAAGATCAGAAGGCTAACAATATAATAGGACAACAATAGGAGAACGAGAGGGTCAGGGTAGCTCCCGAAAGGTTGCATT
>CAZCKQ010000340.1:0-1528 GCA_964499315.1 uncultured Eubacteriales bacterium
GGAAATATTATCCAAACCGATATAGGGGCTTCACTCTTCAAGTACCTTGTAATAGCGCGCAAAACAAATGAAAGGCTTTTGGTATTTCCCATCGGCAATCTTTGGCTGGGACTGCTTCAGCGGCAGGATACTTATACACCGGATATCGTAAGCAAGGTTCAATTCCTTATCAATGATTTGAAAGGACGATAACCGGATACCATCCGAGGTATAAGATAAATAACAAAAGGGGGGGAATGCGGATGAAGAGCTTTATGAAAAAAATTTATTACCTTCTGATTTTTCTTATAATCATCATATTATGGACGTATCCTGTGGTCCATGCAGCAGAGAAATTTGATCGCCAGGTGAAATTATGGGCCGAGGATTGCAGGAGTGATATTGTTGCACGATTCGAGCAGGCCATGAAAACCGGTAAACTCACCCAGGCGCAAATATTCGACACGTTTTATGTTCCGATACCCAATACCTATCCTCAGAGATATCAGACTCAGTACGACAGGTTCACGGATGAAAACTTTCAGAACCTTCTGGATAGCTACCTCAGAAAAAGCAGAAGGCTGGTCTACTTTGTTATAGTCGATAAAAACGGATATGTGCCGACCCACAACAGCAAGTACACACATAAATTGACCGGCAACAAGGAACTCGATTCCAAACTCAATAGGACGAAGACGATATTCTCCGACAGAACCGGCATTTCAGCGGCAAGAAATACCGAAGCGTATCTGTTGCAGAAATACTATAGGGATAACGGCGAAGTCATATATGACCTCTCGATACCGATATTTATTAGGGATCAACATTGGGGTTGCGTGCGTGTCGGCTATAATTAAGTTTCTTGATTATTTCAATACATTCACACGAGGAGGATTTACATGTTCAAAAAAATTAGCGTTAAAGTTACCGTAATAGTAAACTGCATTCTATTCATCGTTGTTCTTCTTGGCACCTCGTTCATCATCTATCAGGCAAGTGATCGCCTTGAAGTTCAATATCAAGCAAAGGGGAAATTTATCTCGCTTATCGCTGCCAAAGCTGTGGGTCGTATAATGGATGAAGCCATTGATAACGGCGTCTTTACGGTCAAAGATGCCTTTGATACGGATTACCAACCCATACCGAACATTGATCCCCCCAAATACCATTCCAAATATGACGCCTATACGGATAAAGCACTTCTCACATTTTTTGATGAATTCCTTCTCAAGGACAAGGACATCCTTTATGTAACAGCCACTGATACAAACGGCTATGTACCGACACACAATACCCGCTATCAGCAGGCTCTTACCGGCGATAAAGAAAAGGATCTGAAGGGCAACCGCACAAAACGTATATTTAATGATCCCATCGGCAGCAAGGCGGCAAAAAATGAAGAGGAAGGATTCCTACAGGCATATAAAATAGATACAGCTAAGACGATATGGGATTCGAGCAGGACCAGCTATGACAAGGGCAAACTCGGGGGTACTTCCCGGGGCGGTATTACACTGGAAACGAATAACCAAATTAAGCGAAATCACTT
>CAZCKQ010000341.1:0-1512 GCA_964499315.1 uncultured Eubacteriales bacterium
GTATTATCGATCGCCACATTGCCCCCTTCGATCCTAAGCGCCTTCCCGTTCACAACGGCATCTGCCATTTTTTCATGGGCCGATACTATAAGGCGGTGGAAGGTAGGCTGCGACACATTCATCTGTTTTGCTGCCTCCTCCTGCGGTATCCCAAGCTGGTCTTTTAACCTGATCGCTTCCAGCTCGTCATGCTGGAGAATGACCTCATCCAGCTCCCCCATCCTTATGCCGGCTGGCTTGAAATACGTTATATGGGGAAGGAAACCTATGTTCCGACGACATGTTGGTCTTGACATTTGCACCTCTATTATGAATATATATTCATAACTGCGACTTGTCAAGAGGAATCCGAATATTTTTTTCCCCTTCATTCATCTTAAATTGTCAGCTAACTGAGGACCGTGCTCTCCATAGCGTTAGGAATAGACAATGACCTAAGCGTTGCCCTTTCAAAGTGGCTCGTTCAAAGGGAATTTGAGATAATTGTTTTTCCGTTTCGTTAATCTTCTTCTTTGAGGAACAATCTGTGGTATTCCGGCTCGGTGAGGTAATTTTTGATCATTTTACCTAGTACGTCAAATATCTCTGTCAGGTCATCATCGGTCATCCGCTTCAGGACCGCTTCCATCATCTGGTCATCCGAGAATTTCTGGAGGTATACCTGCACGGTATTCTCGTTGGACTTCCTGTCATAACCAAACCCCACAAAACCGTCAAAGGTCTCTACGAACTGATGGGAATGCTTTGCCATAACGACACCCTGCCCTTGTATATTGTTTGATCTTGCCTTGAGGTCAGAACAGCACCTTTAGCTTCTCTATGCCGATGCGATCAATAAAAAGTCTCCCTAATGAAATCTTGCAGCACTATCTCTTGATTATTTTCAGGATCTTTCTTTTGTTGCTTTTGCGTAAGCAAGGACGGCGTCGACATAGCTCTCACAGTGGTTGTAGGCATATATCGCCCGGCGCTTTGCCTGGAGATCTCCGCTCTCCCAGCCGTGCGCCTTCAGATAATTGGCAATGCTTGCGACGGCGTCCCTGAATTCAAAAAGATCTACGACGCCGTCCCCGTTCCCGTCAACGGCGAACCGCACATAGGAAGAAGGAATGAACTGGCAGATGCCGAACGCGCCGTCCGCGTCACCGGCCTGCCGCGCGAGCCCGGTGCTCTCCGGCGCCTAAAAGCGCTCGGCTTCTCTGACAAGCGCCTCGCGCAACTAACCGAGACCAGCCAAGCCGACATCACCGCCGCCCGCCTCGCCGCGGGGGTCGTGCCAGTCTATCGCCGGATCGACACTTGTGCGGCGGAATTCGCCTCGCAGACCTCCTACATGTATTCGACCTTCGAAGGTGGCTACGGCACCCCAGTCTGCGAGGCCAATCCGACGGACCGGCCGAAGGTCGTCATCCTGGGCGGCGGTCCGAACCGCATCGGCCAGGGCATCGAGTTCGATTATTGCTGCGTGCATGCCGCCTATGCGCTGAAGGATGCCGGGTTCGAGACCATCAT